>JAIPCU010000071.1 GCA_021738045.1 Candidatus Methylopumilus sp.
CAAGGTAATTTTGCGCTTGAAAAAATACTTACCCGTCAGCTTCATGCCCTTGAGCAACTCAAGCAGCATCAAACTACCAAAAAAATCTTTAATCGCTTCCATACATGCCTTTTCTGTCTAGCCGCACTTAGTTCCAGATGTTCCAGGGCGTCTGCATCCAGATCGCCACAACGACTAACCACACGCCGGTGAGCGGGATGAAGATCTTCCAGCCCAAGCGCATGATCTGATCGTACCGATACCGCGGAAACGACGCGCGAAACCAGATGAACAGAGAAACTACGACAAAGGTTTTAAGACCCAGCCACAACCAGCCTGGTATCCAAGTCAACGGTGCGATCTCGATGGGCGCCGCCCAGCCGCCCAAGAACATAATTGCAGCCATACATGACAAGAAAATCATGTTTGCGTATTCGCCCAAGAAAAACAGCGCAAACGCCATGCCCGAATATTCGACCATATGACCTGCCACGATTTCGGATTCGCCCTCAACCACGTCAAACGGATGACGGTTGGTTTCAGCGACTGCCGAGATCACATAGATCACAAACAGGGGCAATAAAGGTAGCCAGTTCCAGGACATGAAATTGATACCGTGATCGGCAAACCAACCGCGCGTTTGCACATTGACGATTTCGGTCATGTTCAAACTACCCGACACCAGCAACACCGTCACCAAGACAAAGCCGATGGCAAGTTCGTATGACAGCATTTGCGCCGAGGCACGCATGGAAGCCAAGAAGGCGTATTTTGAGTTTGAGGCCCAACCCGCCACGATCACCCCATAGACACCGATCGAGGTAATCGCCATGACATACAGCAAGCCCGCGTTGACGTTGGCCAACACCAGTTCTGGCCCAAAGGGCACCACAGCCCAAGCTGCTAAAGCGGGCATCAAGGTCACCACAGGTGCCAAGATAAACAAAATCTTGTTCGCCTGGCTTGGGACGATGACTTCTTTGGTGAGCAGTTTGAAGACGTCTGCAAAAGGCTGCAACAAGCCTTTGAAACCGACCCGATTCGGGCCCAGACGAGTGTGCATAAAGCCAATCATCTTGCGTTCCCAGTAGGTCAGATACGCGACGCACAAAATAATCGGCACGGCGATCACTAAAATCTTGACCAAGGTCCAAAGCACTAACCAAACCGTCGGGCCAAGCAAGTCGACCCCGAAAGTTTCAAGAGCGTTTAGCCATTGCATCAGGCACGCTCCACACTAAGTTGTCCAAACGCACTACCCAGTGCTGCGGTTTGTTCAAAGCCTGCCGCAATGCGCACAGCACCGAGTGCCAGCGTGTTGTCTTGCTCAGCTGCCAACACAACCTGCCCCGTTGCTGCTTTGACAAGCACTTGAGTGCCCTGCGCCACACCCAACTGTGCAAGGGTGCTGGCATGCATGCGCGCCACCGGGGTGCGCGAAGATGCTGACTCTTGTAAGGCAGGGGCACGACGCACCATCGCGTCAGTCCGAAAGATTGGCACATCGGTGACACGCTCGAGAGCCATGCCAGCATGACCAGCAGCCGCAGATGTCGTTTGAGCAACAGTGCCCGAAGCCAAGGCGCTGAACTCGCCTTGTAATTGATTAGATAAGCGACCCGTTACACCACCCGACAAGACTGCATCGCGCACCGACTCTGAAGACTCGTCATCAAAGCCAGCCAAATGCAACACGTTGCCCAGCACGCGCAAGACTTTCCAGCCGGGACGTGTTTGACCGCGCGGCGTGACTGTACCTTTAAAACTTTGTGCCGAACCCTGAGCGTTGACAAAAGTACCCGAGGTTTCAGTAAACGGTGAAATCGGCAACATCACATGGGCCCAGTCGCGCGCACCTGTTGCGAAGGGCGTAAGCGCGACTGCAAATTGCGCCGACTTTAACGCCGCAATCGCTTGCGCACCTTGATCCACATCTAACAAGGGCTCAGCATGCAAGACCACATAGGCCTTCAAGGGCTCAGCAAACATTGCCGCCGCTGTTTTGCCACCTTTAACAGGCACAGCACCCGCCAAATAACCACCAACCGTATTGGCACCAGCCGTTAAAAAGCCCAACTGACCCGCGGCCAACTGCGCGATTAGCTGCGCATGCGCTGCAATACGCACGGCATCAGGAGCATTCACCGCAGTGCTACCGAGCAACACTGCTACACGCTCGCCCGACGCCAAGCTTGCCGCAATCTGTTCGGCTTGAGCACTTGGTTGAACTGTAGACAACCCGGCCGGGATGTCGCTAGATTTTGCTTTGGCCAAAGCCACGACCACTTGAGCCAGCGTATCAGCCAAGGCGCTTGGCAAGGTTGTTGCGCGCGCTGTGAGCTTGAACAAGGGATCATCGCCGGCGGTATCTATCGACGACACTTGTGTGCCGCGCTTAACAGCCTGCCGCAAACGTTGCGCCATCAGAGGATGATCTTTACGCAAGAACGAACCCACCACCAACACGCGATCAAGCGTATCGAGCGCGTTGATCGTCATGCCTAGCCATGGGGCGCCTGTCAGCGCTGCGTCAAACGCTGAGTCAGTTTGACGCAACCGAAAATCGATATTCTCAGAACCTAAGCCACGTGTCACGCGAGCAAGCAAGGCCATTTCTTCGAGCGTCGCGTATTCGCTGGCAAGCGAACCAATTTGTGTAGCACCCGACGCATCACGCACTTGCATCAAACCGTGAGCCACTGCTTGCAAGGCGTCTGACCAAGAGGCCTCGCGCCACTGGCCGTCGGTACCCTTGACCATTGGGGTTGTCAGGCGATCTTCGTTTAAACCTTCGTAAGAGAAGCGATCGCGATCGCTAATCCAACATTCGTTCACCTCTTCATTTTCGAAAGGTACGACACGAATGACTTGATCACCCTTGACTTGCACGACCAAATTTGCACCCAAACTATCATGCGGCGACACCGAGCGTCGGCGCGCGAGCTCCCAGGTGCGAGCTTGATAACGGAAAGGCTTTGACGTCAACGCACCCACGGGGCACAGATCAATCATATTGCCCGATAATTCTGACTCGACGGCGCGCCCAACGAAGGTGGTGATCTCAGAGTGCTCACCCCGGCCAACCATGCCAAGCTCCATGACACCGGCGATCTCTTGGCCAAAGCGCACGCAACGGGTGCAATGAATACAGCGCGACATTTCTTCGGCCGACACCAAGGGGCCCAAGTCTTTATGAAACACCACACGCTTTTCTTCTTGGTAGCGCGAGCTTGAACCACCATAGCCTACAGCCACGTCTTGCAACTGACACTCGCCGCCCTGATCACAAATGGGGCAATCAAGCGGATGATTAATCAGCAAGAACTCCATCACGCTTTTTTGTGCCGCCACCGCGCGCTCTGAGCAGGTATGCACCACCATGCCGTTAGTCACGGGCGTGGCACAAGCCGGCATCGCTTTAGGCGCTTTCTCGACCTCAACCAAACACATGCGGCAGTTTGCCGCAACGGTCAATTTTTTGTGGTAACAAAAGTGCGGCACATAGACGCCGAGCTTATGCGCGGCGTGCATCACCATGCTGCCTTCTTGCACTTCGACTTTCTTGCCGTCGATGGTCAACTCAACCATAACTTTGTCCAGACCTTAAAGATAGGGGGCCACCACACAGCGCTTATGCTCGATGTGGTACGCAAATTCGTCGCGATAATGTTTTAAGAAACCACGCACTGGCATCGCAGCGGCATCACCCAACGCGCAGATCGTGCGCCCCATGATGTTGCCTGCAACCGAATCCAGCAAATCGAGATCTTCAGGGCGCCCCTGACCATGCTCGATGCGGTTCACCATGCGGTAGAGCCAACCCGTACCTTCACGACAAGGGGTGCACTGCCCGCAGCTTTCTTCAAAATAAAAATAAGATAGGCGCAGTAAAGACTTGACCATACAGCGCGTGTCGTTCATCACGATCACTGCGCCCGAGCCCAGCATCGAGCCGGCCTTTGAGATCGCGTCGTAATCCATCGTGATGTCCATCATGATGTTGCCTGGGATCACCGGTGCACTTGACCCGCCAGGGATCACCGCCTTAAGTGTTGAACCACCACGCATGCCACCTGCAAGTTCTAACAGCTTAGAAAAGGGTGTGCCTAAGGGGATTTCGTAGTTACCGGGGCGCTCGACGTCACCGGTAATCGAAAACAACTTGGTGCCACCGTTATTGGGCTTGCCGACTTCAAGGTAGGCCGGGCCACCGTTGCGGATGATCCAAGGGACCGCTGCAAAAGTTTCAGTGTTATTGATGGTTGTGGGTTTGCCATACAAACCAAAGCTGGCCGGAAAAGGCGGCTTAAACCGTGGCTGACCTTTTTTACCCTCAAGCGATTCAAGCAATGCGGTTTCTTCGCCGCAGATATAGGCGCCATAGCCATGAAACGCGTGCAGTTGAAAATTAAATTGCGAACCTAAAATATTGTTGCCGAGCATGCCTGCGGCGCGCGCTTCGTCAAGAGCCTCTTCGAAGCGATCGTACACCTCAAAGATTTCACCATGGATATAGTTATAGCCAACTGAGATACCCATCGCGTAAGCCGCAATCGCCATGCCTTCAATCACGCTGTGCGGATTCAAGCGCAAAATATCGCGATCTTTAAACGTGCCGGGTTCGCCTTCGTCAGAATTGCAAACCAAATATTTTTGGCCTGGAAACGTGCGGGGCATGAAGCTCCATTTCAGACCAGTCGGAAACCCTGCACCGCCACGACCGCGCAAACCTGATGCTTTGACTTCAGCGATCACGTCTTCTTGCGTCATGCCTTGTGTCAAAATCTTACGCAAGGCTTCGTAACCACCGCGCTTAACGTAATCGGCCAGACGCCAGTTGTTGCCATCTAGGTCGGCCATAATTTGCGGGCCAAGATGACGGCCATGCAAACCCATCGAACCGGGCAGATCATTGTTGGGCGCTGCGACCAAGCCTTGCGAATACTTTTGCAAAATGGCTGAGGTTTTTTCAGACATCAAGGTGCTCATTTTGAATCCTCGCGTGCAACTTCAGCCAAGTCAGCCAACATGGCATCGATTTTTTCGGGTGCCATGCGCACACACATATGTTTGTTGTTCACGATCAGCACCGGTGAATCACCACAGGCGCCCATGCACTCACCTTCAACCAGCGTAAACACGCCATCGGCAGTTGTTTCACGAAACCCAATGCCCAGTTTGGTCTTGAGGTAATCAGCAGTTTTCTCGCCATCACGCAAGGCGCAAGGTAAGTTGGTGCACACAGTAAGCTTGAATTTGCCCACAGGGCGCACATCAAACATATTGTAAAAAGTCGCGTTTTCTTGCACGGCAATCGCGGGCTGACCCAAGTAGTCGGCCACGTCTTGAATCACTTCGGGCGACACCCAGCCTTGCTCGTCTTGCGCAATCGCCAGCGAGGCCATGATGGCAGACTGCTTTTGATCAGCCGGGTACTTGGCGATCTCGCGGTCGATTCTTTTGTAAGCCTGTTCAGAGAGCAACATGTTTTAAATCCGGTATGAGCGATGAGGCAACGATTAGCGGTCAATCTCGCCAAACACAATATCTTGAGTACCAATGATGGTCACAGCATCAGCAATCATGTGACCACGTGACATTTCGTCAAGCGCCTGCAAATGTACAAAGCCAGGCGCACGAATTTTTAAACGGTAAGGCTTGTTGGCGCCATCAGACACCATGTAAATACCGAACTCACCCTTAGGATGCTCGATCGAAGCATAGGCCTCGCCCGCTGGCACGCTAAAGCCTTCAGTAAACAATTTGAAGTGATGGATCAGTTCTTCCATGTTTGACTTCATACCGGTGCGCTGCGGTGGCGAGACCTTGTGGTTATCCAGCATCACAGGGCCCGGGTTGCTACGCAACCACTGCACACACTGTTGAATAATGCGATTACTTTCGCGCATCTCAGCCACGCGCACTAAGTAACGATCATACGAATCGCCATTGACACCGACGGGTATATCAAACTGCAAACGATCGTACACCTCGTACGGCTGCATTTTGCGCAGATCCCAGGCCACGCCAGAACCACGCAACATCGGGCCGCTAAAGCCCAGTGCCTTCGCACGTTCAGGGTCAACCACACCAATACCGACCAAACGTTGCTTCCAGATACGATTGTCGGTTAACAAAGTTTCGTATTCGTCTACGCAAGCCGGAAAACGATTGGTAAAGTCTTCGATGAAATCGAGCAACGAGCCTGAGCGGGCATCGTTCATAATCTTAAAATCTTTAGCAGTGCGGTACTGACTGGTTTTGCCATATTGAGGCATTGCATCGGGCAAGTCGCGATACACACCACCGGGGCGATAGTAAGCCGCATGCAAACGCGCGCCCGACACCGCCTCGTAGCAATCCATCAAATCTTCACGCTCACGAAACGCGTACAAAAATACCGCCATGGCGCCCACGTCAAGGGCGTGCGAACCGAGCGACATCAAGTGATTGAGCAAGCGCGTGATTTCGTCGAACATCACGCGAATGTATTGCGCACGTAACGGTGGCGTGACACCCATCAGTTTTTCAATCGCCAACACATAGGCATGCTCGTTACACATCATCGAGACGTAATCCAGACGATCCATGTAAGGCAAGGCTTGCAAAAACGTGCGGTGCTCGGCTAATTTTTCAGTGGCACGGTGCAACAAACCGATATGTGGATCGGCACGCTGAATCACTTCACCGTCAAGCTCAAGCACCAGGCGCAACACACCGTGTGCGGCTGGGTGTTGGGGGCCAAAATTTAGCGTGTAGTTTTTAATTTCAGCCATGATTAACGCCCTATTCCGTAGCCGTCTTCGCGAATCACACGCGGAATAATCTCGCGCGGCTCGATCGTAACGGGTTGATAGACCACACGGCCTTGCTCAGGGTCGTAACGCATTTCAACATTGCCATACACCGGAAAATCTTTGCGAAACGGATGACCGATAAAACCATAGTCAGTCAGGATACGACGCAGATCAGGATGGCCTTCAAACACAATGCCAAACAAATCGAACGCTTCGCGCTCAAACCAATTGACACTCGGCCACACATTGACCAACGAGTTGAGCAACGGAAACTCAGCATTGACCGCGTAGGTGCGAACACGCAAGCGCCAGTTATGCGTAAGCGACATCAAATGTGCCACCACAGCAAAGCGCCCTGCAGGCACCAAGGCTGTTTGCGGCGCTTGCCCAACGCGGCCAGCGCCATAGGTGAGGTAATCAACGCCGCACAAATCTACGCACATCTCGAACTGCAAAGACGGCTCGTCACGTAAGCGTAAACAGGTGGCTTCCCACTGCTCAGCTGCAATCTCAAGCGTGATTTCGTCGGTTGATAACGTGAGCTGAGCCTGCTCACCGAGCAGTGTCACGAGTTGTTGCTGCAGGTTTTCTAGCCTGGACATGTGTTTTTAAGCCTGATTAATCCAACGCACAAACGTGAGTGAGTGCATCGTCTTGATTTAACGAGCGATGGTATTGGTTTGACGAATTTTGTTTTGCATTTGCAACAGGCCATAGACCAAGGCCTCTGCAGTTGGTGGGCAGCCCGGCACATAAACATCAACCGGAACAATGCGATCACAGCCACGCACCACAGAATATGAATAGTGATAGTAGCCACCACCATTGGCGCAAGACCCCATCGACACGACCCAACGCGGCTCGGGCATTTGATCGTAGACCTTGCGTAAGGCTGGAGCCATTTTGTTACAAAGCGTGCCCGCCACAATCATCAGATCAGACTGACGCGGGCTTGGTCGAAAAATGATACCGAACTGGTCGAGGTCGTAACGCGCCGCGCCAGCGTGCATCATTTCGACTGCACAGCAAGCCAAGCCAAAAGTCATTGGCCACATCGAGCCCGTCTTTGCCCAGTTGATAAATTTGTCAGCGCTCGTGGTGACAAAACCTTGCTTCAAAATGCCATCAATTGCCATGTGTCTCTTCGCTGCATTGATCGTTGGGATTTACTCCCAGTCAAGCGCGCCTTTTTTCCACTCGTAGATGAAACCAACTGTCAAGATCGTTAAAAAGATCATGACTGTCACGAAGCCAACCATTCCGACGGCGCCATTGGCAATTGCCCACGGAAATAAAAATGCGATTTCTAAATCGAACAAGATGAACAAAATGGCCACAAGGTAGTAGCGCACGTCAAATTTCATTCGAGAATCACCAAAAGCTTCGAAGCCGCACTCGTAAGGCGAAAGCTTTTGCGCATCGGGGCGATTGGGGCCGATCAAAGAGCCCGCCGCAATTAGGGCAAAGCCAATCAGGCTACCCACTACGATGAAGAGTAAAACTGGAAAGTATTGTTGCAGATTCATCCAGACGTCTCGGCAGTTGCACAAACCCCAAGAGTATACACCGGCGCTAGCGGGTTTTTACCTAAAAGCCCTCTGGGTAATGAAAAACGGGCCACTCAAAGAGTGGCCCGTTTTAATTTTGTACATCACCAAGCTAACCGAAGTTAGCTTGTACTCTAAGCGGTTGCTTAGAATGCGTGACGCAGACCAACAGTACCTGTGTTGCCTGACAAACCGGCAATGCCCAGGTAGTTGTTGACGTACGAGTAGAATGCGTAAACGTTGGTGCGGTTGGTGAACTTGTATGAGTAACCAACACCCCAAGTCAACTGAGTAGCACCACCAACATCGGCAACAACACCTGTGTGTGACAAACCTTGGTATGCAGCCATCACGGTACCGTTTGCGCCAACTGGAGCAGACGCGTTGATGTTCCAAGCGTTAGTGCCAGCACCTTCAGCAAACACGATACCACCGTTGGCGAACGGGTTAACGATGTCAGACGAAACGCTTGAGGTTGCAGCGCCGTTGATCAAACCGCCACGAACCTGGTTGTATGCAGCACCGACCTTAACAACTTTGGCATCATAAGCACCGGCAACAATCCAAGATGTCACTTTTGTGCCATTCTGACCGGCGATGGTGTTATTTGCTGGTGTGAACTGGTCATACACACCGGTGACATAAATGCCGCCGTTTGTGTAGCTAACAGCGCCCGCAATGTTGCGCATGTTGTTGCCAGTGTCAAACGAGCTTCCAACTGCTGTATCAGCTGAAGTACCACCATTTGCTGCTTGCTTCAACGTTGTCAAGCCAGTGTTGAATGAGTACTGAGCACCAACCTTGAAACCTGACAGGCTAGGTGACTGATACATCAACATGTTGCTTTGACGAACAGCAGTAATACCCATAACGCCAGAGATGTTGATGATTGGAGCGTTTACGCCGAAGGCGCTATCAATCGGACCACCGGCAAATTTAAATGCCAAGTTCAGTTGACGACCGATATCAAAACGGCCCCAAGCGTTGTTTTGCAAACCAACGATTGCAGCACGCTGCCATGTGCCGAATGAACCAGCTGAGCCGTCGTTCACGTTAACTTGACCTTCCAAGTTCCAGACAGCTTGGTTGCCCGAGCCGAGGTCTTCAACACCGCGAACGCCAAAGCGTGAGGTTGACTGACTACCTGTCTGGACTGCGATGCTGCTAGTCGAAATGTCAACTTTGCTGAATGGACCTGCAGACAGGTTCCAGTTTTGGTAGCGAACGCCACCGTCTAACACACCGTACAAGGTGACTGATGATTGAGCCGATGCGGCACCAGCAAAGCCGGCTAACAGGGCGGCAGCGAGCAGAGTCTTTTTCATTTAAGAAATCTCCGTAAATTTGAGTGACAAGAGCAACAAACGGATGTTTTGTTTGCTGCCCCCCTAACTCCGCTAAGGGAAGTTGACGCTATTGCATCAAAAAACCGGGGCTGTGGCTATGATTCTCGACATAAACCTGCCACAGAGGGGGTGTTTTGTTGGCTTAGTGCAACGTTTTGATGTTTTAAAGTTAAATAAACTAGGGTTTACCCTTATTTTAACGTTCATTAAAAAGCATGGCGTAAACCAGCAGAAACCGTGTTGCCGGACAACCCGGGGTTGTTTTGGTAATTGTTCACATAGCTATAAAAAGCGTAAACATTGGTGCGCGTACTGAACTTATACGAGTAGCCCAAGCCAAAAGTGCTTTGTGTTGCACCGCCCACATCGTCCACAGTGCCAAGGGCAGACATACCCTGATAACCGGCCATCACGGTGCCGTTTGCCCCAACAGGAGCCGTCACGTTAATGTTCCAGGCGTTTGTACCCGCGCCGGAGGCAAACACCACACCGCCATTCGCCATGGTGTTGACAATATCGCTTGAGACAGACGACATACTGGCACCATTGATCAGGCCGCCACGCACCTGGTTGTAGGCCACCCCCGCTTTAATGACTTTGGCATCATAGGAAGCGCCCGCGATCCATGAGTTCACATCAAGACCGCTATTTCCGGCAATCGTATTGTCCGCAGGGATGAACTTGTCGTAAACGATGGTGACATACAGAGGGCCGCTGGTGTAACTCACCGCAGCCGAGAAATTACGCAAGTTATTGCCCGTCTCAAAGGCGCTTCCGCTCGCCGAATCCGAGGCAACACCGCCCGTTTCGAGCTGACGATGAGAAGTCAAGCCGGTATTAAACGAATACTGCGCACCCACTTTAAAGCCCGACATCGTGGGCGACTGGTACATCAGCATATTGCTTTGACGCACCGCTGTTACCCCCATCACGCCCGAAATATTGATAATTGGCACATTGACGCCAAACGCACCGTCAATCGGAGCACCCGCAAATTTAAAGGCCAGATTCTGCTGACGACCGAGGTCAAACTGGCCCCAAGCGCTGTTACGCAGGCCGATGGTTGACTGACGCTGCCACAGCCCAAACGACCCCGCAGTGCCGTCTTGAACGTTCACCTGCCCCTCAAGTACCCAAACAGCCTGATTGCCCGACCCAAGCTCTTCAACCCCCTTGACACCGAAGCGCGAGGTTGACTGCGTACCAGACACCACTGCAATGCTACTCGTGTCAATGTCTGATTTCGCAAGTGGTCCGGCTGACACGCGCCAGTCTTGATAGCGCAGACCACCATCCAAGACACCGTATAAGGTGACAGCCGACTGCGCTGAGGCCATGGCCGTGAAGGCGCTGAACAGGGCAGTAGAGAGCAGAACGTTTTTCAATGGAAGACTCCTTGAATTGTAAAGGTTGAACTACAAACATACGGACTGCAGACCGTGTCATCGCCGAAAGCAGGGTGAAAAACACTTAGGCTGGGAGGTCAAGCTGAAGATGCGACGATGTCGACAACATAGGTCTGAGCCAAGCGCTATCCGCGGATAAATGTTATTCGTGCCTTGTTAAATCTTCAAGTCAGCGGTGTTAATCTCAAAAAAATGCCGTTTCACGAGGCTGTTGGGTCTGTCAAACTGGCAGCCCCCAACACAAACCAAGCCTCAAGAATGAGCCGAGCTACCTAGCCGAGACTTGCCCATGACTTCAAACGCCAACGCATTACCCTACATCAGCCGAGACGCGTTTTTGTTATTGCTGGATACCCACCACCCCTTTGCAAAGGTGCTAGGTATCGAGATTTTAGAGATTGGACATGGCACGGCAACCTTGTCTTTGCCACCCAATCCTAGCTTTCAGCGCTTAGGTGGCATTGTGGCGGGCCCGATGCTGATGGGCCTCGCGGATTTGGCCATGTATGCGGCGGTGGTTGGGGCCACGGGCAACGCTGAAGCGGTGACCGCAAGCTTAACCATCAACTTTCTGCGCAAAAGCCCCCCGGGCACGATTTACGCACGTGCACGGGTGCTCAAGACAGGCCGCCTTTGCGCGGGCGACGTCACCTTGACTGGCGAAGGCAGCAGCGAAACACTCGCGCATAGCGTCAGCACTTGGTCGTTACCGAAGGCTTGACCCAAAGTGATTCGCAATTGATTGACAAAGTCACCGCCTGCGCTGAAGATAAGAGCTGTCGTCGCATCCTCTTGTCTACCGTCCCTTTCCGAACAGAGCCTCACATGCACACCATACGCCTTAGTTGCCACACCTCCCTGCGCCTGAGTCGCACACTCGCAGTTGCTGCACTTGGGCTGTGCTTGTCTGGCCCGCCCGCGCAAGCCGCAGACCCTGCCGACGGCTTTCCTAATCGCGCCGTCAACATTACGGTGACGTTTCCACCGGGCGGGGGTACTGATATTTTGGCCCGCTTAATCGGCAATGCGCTGGCAGAAACCCTAGGCCATGCCGCTGTTGTTGAAAACAAACCCGGCGCAAGTGGCAACGTGGGTTCAAAGTATGTGGCCGAGCGCGTGCCTGACGGCTACTCGCTTCTTATGGTTAACAGCTCGTTTGCAATCAACCCAGCGGTGTTTGCAACGATGCCGTTTGATCCCAAAAAAGATTTCGCACCGATTATCAACGTTGCCCTGATCCCGTCCGTGCTAGTCGTGCCGGCCAACTCGCCCTATAAAAACCTGGCTGAACTGCTTGCTGCCGCTCAGCCGGTCAAGAACGAGGTTTCATACGGCTCGTGTGGCAACGGCACACCGCAACATCTGGCCGGCGAATCCTTAAACATCGATGCTAAAGCCCATATCACGCACATCCCCTACGGCGGTTGCGGTCCTGCCTTAAAAGACGTCGTAGGTGGGCAAATCCCCTTGGCAATTATTACTGCCTCGAGCGCAATGAGCCTGATCAAGGGCGGCAAACTGCGCGCGCTGGCTGTGACCTCGCCCGCGCGCTTTGGCCAATTACCCGACGTACCTACGGTTGCAGAACAAGGCTATCCAGGGTTCGAACTCAGCCAGTGGCATGGCTTGCTTGCACCCGCCAATACTCCAATGGCCATTCAACAAAAGCTTTATGAAGGCATCAATAAGGCTTTACAGTCGCCTGCCGTGAAAGACAAACTCGAAAGCTTGGGCTACACCCGCGCCAATGACGGGCCTGCAGCCTTCAAAAAGATTATTGACGGTGATATTGATAAGTTCGTCAAGCTAGCAAAAGAGATCAAGCTTAAAGTTGACTAACGTTACTTGACCAACAAGACCGGTTGTTTGGCGTGAGCTAAAACACGCTGCGCAACCGAGCCAATTAAAAAGTCGGCAATCGCGCTACGCCCTTTTGACCCAAGCACAATCATGTCGTATTTGCCCTTATCGGCAAAGCTAATAATTTCGCGCGATACATTGCCAATCACAATGGCCATATCGTGTTTAACACCCGAAGCGTCTAACACCTTCATTGCGGGCTTCAGCTCTTTTTCGCTGAGTTCGCGCAAATAATCATTCACGGCCGAGCTACCAACAAAGGCTTTAGCATGACGAATACCTGCATCGTCGTGCACACTGATTAAAGTCAGTGAATTCGCTTTAGCGGTGCTTTGTTCAATTAACTCAATCGCACGCTTAACTGCACGCAGCGCATTTTTTGAACCATCGGTTGCGACTAATAATTTCATGATCTGCTCCTGAAGGATAACGAGACTTCAGTGTAGGAGCCTGCACCACAAAGCAGTAGAGTCTAAACAATGGGAGCTTGATTTAGATCAAGAAAGAGAGCTTTCTCTGGAAAGCGTTTTTTGGGTATCGCTCATGCCCATGAATGGAATAGGGCCAGCATAGTGCTCATCACCCGTGAATGGGCTATAGCCGAGCCACTTTTTTCTTGATACCGCTCACCACCGCGAATTGGGTTGAGCCTAAACTTTTAGATGGTGCCGACGGCGAGACTCGAACTCGCACAGCTTTCGCCACTACCCCCTCAAGATAGCGTGTCTACCAATTCCACCACGTCGGCACGTGTACTGCGGATACTTTTTACTGCGTAGTACGAGACTTTTTACGGCCTTGTCTCGTAGGTTTTGCACTGACTGCGTTGAGGATTTGACGCAGTTTTAGTCAGCGCGAGAGTGTAGCACGCAGAGGCAAGCTCAAGCCTCGGCGCACTAGCAATATTACTTAGCAGCCGGAGCAGGCGTTGCTGGCGCAACGGGTACTGCCGGTGCATTGGCACCAGGAACAACACCCGGGATTGCTGACGCTGGCACAGCAGGTACGCCGGGCACTGAGTTAGCAGGCGCCGCACCTGGGGTTGCAGGCGCACTGCTTGGCACACCAGGCACGGCAGACCCCACAGGCGGTGCCACCGGGGCTGTTTGCGAAAAGTTTTGCATGATGCCGGTGTCTTGACCTTTAGTGCCACGATTGGTGACATAGGCCAAACCGATGGTCGTGATAAAAAACACAACCGCAGCCCATTTAGTTGCACGCGACATAAAGTTTGCAGCACCCGTTGCACCAAAGAGGCTACCAGCCGAGCCGCTACCGAAGGCTGAGCCCATATCGGCACCCTTACCTTGCTGCAGCAACACCAAAGAAATAATGGTTAGCGAAGACAGAATCTGCACAACCAACAAAAGAGTAAACATCCAGGACATTGAGAGACTCCGAAAACTAAACGACT
>JAIPCU010000072.1 GCA_021738045.1 Candidatus Methylopumilus sp.
TCTTTTAGCGCTTGATCCTCTAGCGGCCAATAGCTAAAACGGCCATCCGCTTGCCTGGCAAAAACGGGGTGAGGTTGATACAAAATGCCGGGGCGTAATTTGATATCGTAGATACTTTCTGCGATATCTTTTGCCAACGCGTCGGCCGGCAAAGCGTTACCCGATTGATCCACAAAACTTGGCTCAGACACCGACACCGCCGCGCGCGGCGTCAACACATAGGGGCGTTTAAGATAGTGATAGCCATACAAAGGCTCATAAATGTTATAGGTATACGGTGTTTCGTCTGTCGAGTAGGATTTAGCTGGATCCAAAAACTTAGGCGAGCGTTGCGTGAACGCGGTGTACAACACGTTTTGACTTTCAGCGCCCGAGACATACGGGCTATTGATTGGTGACTCAAGCCCCTGAGGGCCGCACGCGGTTAGCGCGCCCATTGATAACAAGGCCGCGAACTTTAACAACAACGGCGAAACTGACATCGCAACACCATACCTTGGTAAGGATCTGCCTCTGAACATTTGCATCAAGTCACGTCTGCCACACCACCCACTAGGAAGTGCTTGGGCAATACTTGATACCGTTCGCAAGATCAGCATTTTTGCTTTTGCCAACAATCGTGGCGCCACACCCAAGGCGCGACGGCTTGGGGCTCAGCCCACAAACCTAGCTTTGCTTGCTTAGCTTTTTTCTCGAGTTCAACCAGCTTCTGGTCACGCAAATACTTGCCACCCCCTTGCTGATTGGCCCAAGCCATGCCGTGCTGAACCTGCAGGCGATTGGCGGTCGTATCGCCCACGGGGATATCACAGACGTCGCGTCCGTACTGATCTTTTTCAAAACAGATCAGCGTCAGCGTTTTACCTGCCACATACTCAGCCAGGTGTTTGCGTGAGGCCTCACCATAAGGTTGACCAGGCCGATTACTGCCATGGGCGGTTTCAGGCGCATCAATACTCGCCAGGCGAATTCGGTGCGTTTGCTGATTGACCAGAATATTGACCGTATCACCGTCAGAAACCTGCACGATCTTGCCGGATAGCGTGTATTGACCAGAGGCCTGCGCCGAGCGTAGCAGACTGGCATCGGCACCTAGGCCGCTGGCACTCAGCACTATTGGAGCTAAGAAAAATATAGATACGAGTGAAATTGCGATACGAGGAGTCATCGAAGTTTGCGTAAAAAAATGGTTAAAAATAGCCCGCTAAATTAGACTTTATTTCGTTGGGTTCAAATAATTTGGCGAACCCTACGAAACTTGCTGGCACAAAGATGATGGTGACCGCACAAAAGTCCTGCGATTAATCTTACTAGTATAGGGCGACTGGCTTGGTGCAACCTCACCAGACCCCTCCTTTACTGTATTGAAAACTAAATATTTCCGTCACCCAGAAATTCCGAAAGTGTGAAGTACCGTGTGGTAGTTTTCAATTGGTTTGCCCGCTGCGGTTATGCTAGGAAAGTTTTGATGCAAGACACTTCGGATCTACTACACACAAGGATCATAGGCATTGATGCAAAAAATTCTTTTTGATAAATTATCGCTTCGTCAGATCGAAGGGTGGGTTCATGACTCTCTTCGAGCACTACGCCAAGTTGCAACACCGATAAATGAAACTTAATTCAAACGAAAGTTCAAGCTCTCAATCACTTAAGCGAGTCTGTAAAGTCTTAGTTTTTGTAGGAAACCTGTCAACTGCATTAGGTTGCCTAGGGGTCATTTTAGGAATGTTTGGCGTCTTTGATATGGATTTTTTTTCCCTCGGACTGTCTTCAGGGATTCGCATTATTGGAACGGTTGCCATTGCAGGTTGCCTGTTGAGCGCAATTGGCTATGGCATTCTTGACCATTCCAAGAAATAAATTACGACCACAGGAGAAATACATGTTTAAACGTTCTGACTATTTCATTATTACCGCTGTCATGATGTCTTTTATCGTTTCAGCTTATCTTTGGTTTGTCGTCAAAGACCAACAACAAGCAATTTTTACTGCGATTTGGATTCCATCGATATTCACGTTTGGTATCTACTTTAAATTGTGCGCTTTGATGGGACAACGAAAATGAGCTCAGATATTTTGTTGTATCCGGCAATTGTGATTTTCACGATGTTGGTGATAGGGTTGGTTTTTACAGTCAAAGAGTTTTCTAAAATAGAAAAAGACTCAAAAAAGACTGAAAAAAAAGACTAGTGAGCTTTTGAAGGCTCACTTTAAAAGGAGTTTTCTTGAGAGAGCTGTGACCCAGATTAAAGCCACTTCGCTTTGCGAAACTGATAGTAAAGCGTGCCACAGATTGTTGCCATGCCGCCAACGACGAAGTGGTAGCCATATTCCCACTTAAGTTCGGGCATATTCTCAAAGTTCATGCCGTAAACGCCGGCGATTGCTGTCGGCACAGCAAGAATCGCCGCCCAAGCTGCCAGGCGCCGCGTCGTTTCGGTCTGTTTGGCCTGTTCGATCATCATGCCTGCCTCAAAGGCAAACGTCAAACCATCCCCTAAGTTGTCGAGCAAGCGGTCGACTCTTGAAACACGATCTGCTAACTCGCCAAAATGCACGCGGGCCTGCGCATCAATCGGCGCCATCTCGATGTGAGCCAAACGCCTACACACTTCGCCAAGCGGCGAGATCGCATTGTGCATCTTATGAAAATCACGCCGCATGTGATACAGCCTTTTGACTTTAAGCTTTTCAAAACCACGCAAAAGCATTGTCTGTTCCATCGGTTCGATCGTCTTTTCAAACATATCGCTGGCGAGGTTATAGCGATCAAGCAGCAGGTCAAGCAATTCGACCGCCACAAAATCACTGCCGCGCGCAAGGCGATCGGGCATATTTTCAAGGCGATTGCGTAACTCAGTGTGGGGCGCCAGCGCGCCTCGTCTGATGGTTAACAAAAAGCTGGGACCAATCAGCATTTGTGTTTCACCAAAGACAGGTAACCCATCAGACGCACTGACCTCAACGGTCATCGCCACCACCAATACAACGCTGTCATAATCCATGACCTTGGGCATGCGGTGTCTAGCTTGCATATCATCAAGCACGTGCGGTTCAAGCCCTAGCTGCAAAGCGACGCGCACGAGCAAGGCCTCATCGGGCTCTTTTAGGCCAATCCACACTAACGCCTCGGGCTCAGTGATCACTTTTGATAAATCATCGAGCTCGACGCTGCGCGAGCGGCGGCCGTTAAAGTAAACGCGCGATGCGATAACCTCAGACATGTTGTCTAGCACCATGTCTGGTGAGGTGTTGGCTGCTTTAACACTTTTTTTCATCATAAGCTCTAATCTGTTTGCACCTAACAACACCGAAGCGGTTGGTGGGCTAGCATGATTTAATAGACGAAGCACCGGACAGTATTTCAGCGGAGTTTACCAATGCATAATGACATTTACCATCCTGCGGCGAGCCCCACTCCCGTTGGGCACGCCGCGGGTCTAAATCCCCTCTATGTTGGCTGTGCCACCGGCTTTTCGGGCGATCGAACCGACGGCGCCGGGCCCGTGGTCGATACCTTAATCGCACTAGGCGGCGGAGTCTTGAACTTTGAGACCCTTGCTGAGCGCACCTTGGCGTTGGCTCAGGTCGAAAAACGCAAAAATCCGGCCATGGGCTATGAGCCTCTGCTTGACGACCTAGTGGGGCCTGTCCTCAAACGTTGCCTCGATCACAAAATTCAGATTGTCAGTAATTTTGGTGCGGCTAATCCGCAGGCCTGTGCGCAGCGGATTTTTGCGCTTGCCCGCGCACAGGGGTTACGAACACCACGCATCGCCGTGGTGCATGGCGATGATCTGACACAACCCGAGCAATTAACGTTTTTACTCAAACGCTTGGGCAGCGATATCGACCCCAAGCGTGTGGTCAGCGCCAACGCGTACCTAGGCGCCGGTGAAATCGCACAGGCGCTTAAAGACGGTGCCGACATTGTGGTGACAGGGCGCGTGTCAGACCCCTCGCTGACCCTAGGCCCTGCGATCGCACACTTTGGCTGGTCAATGCAAGACTGGCACCTGATGGGCTGTGGCACGATGGCAGGCCACATGCTTGAATGCGGCACACAGGTGACCGGCGGCTATTACAGCGTACCCGGGCAAAAGTCAGTGCCTGGCATGGATTGCATTGGGTTTCCGATTGCAGAGATTCGGGCAGATGGCACGTTTTCGGTATTTAAGGCGGCCAACACAGGCGGGCGTGTCGATGACCGCACGGGGCGCGAACAGATCTTGTACGAAGTGCATGACCCCGCGCGCTATCTCACCCCCGATGTGGTGGCTGACATCAGTCAGGCTACCGTCACTCGCGAGGGTCAAGATCGAATCCTGATACAAGGCGTGACCGGACACCAGCGACCCGACGAGCTTAAAGTGAATGTCTGCTACGACAATGGGTATTTTGCCGAGGCCGAGATCTCTTATGCGGGCTTTCAGGCTAAAGAACGTGCGGCGCTTGCCGGCGAAACGATTCGTAAGCGAATCGGCCACTTGCTGCCACTGCGCGTGGATTTAATCGGCGCCTTGAGTATTTTTGGTGACGATGCCGGTGAACTGATGGCGCAAGGCTACGCGGGTGCGTCACGCGATGTGCGTCTGCGAGTCGCCGGCGTGCATCTGCAAAAAGAGATCGCTGAAAAAATTCTTCGTGAAGTGACCGCGTTGTATTGTTGTGGGCCTGCGGGTGGTGGTGGCGTTCGAACCTCTTTGCGACCGCGCTTAGACACCCTCTCATGCACCATCCCTCGCGAAGCGGTGCCCTCTGGCTTTAGTTTTGTGCAGGAGCAACGCGCATGAATACCAACAACTCTTCAAGTACCGTTGAATTGCCTCTTTATCAGTTGGCTCATGGGCGCGCAGGCGACAAGGGCAACACCTCTAACATCAGCGTTATTGCTTGGGACTCTGCCTGCTTTGCCCTGCTGGTTGAACAACTCACCGAAGAAAGGGTCGCCCAGTGGTTTGGCTATCGCCACCCAACCAAGGTCACACGCCACGTATTGCCCAAACTCGAAGCGATGAATTTTGTACTAGAAGGCGTGCTGGATGGCGGTGTCAATGACGCGTTGAATCTCGATACGCACGGCAAAGGGCTGTCTTTTTGGATGCTGGATTTGCCGATCACAGTACCGACTGCGTTGGCGGCGACGCTTGAAGTCAAAGAGTACAACTGATGCGCTCAGGCACGTTCAAATCGGTCGATGCGCCTGACACGGTTGGCGACTCGATCAAAGCCAGCACGGGTGAAAGCGTCGGTAAAGTTGGCTTTGTCAATATCAAGGCCGGCGTCGCTCCAACCAATCGAGTCAGCCCCAAAAAACTCTTGCTCAGCAAATGGACTGCGGTTCACCCCGAGCGCAAAGAAAAACATTTTTTGGTGACAAAGGTGTTTGAACCCGAAATCGAGGGTCAGGCGATTGTCGAGATTGAACTTGAAGCGGCCATGACAGGTCGCAAATTTTGTATGCCTTGGCGTGACTTAAAAAATCGCGAACATTGGCGCCAGGGTTGGCTGTAGGCATTGATCTGGGCGCCCGCCAAGAGAGCTCGCTCAGCGCGATACCCGCTGCTGGCCGGCTGAGCGTTTAAACAGCAGCCGTAACGCAAGGCTTACCGCATACAACACGACCATGGTGCCTACCAGATCACCCAAAAACATGGGGACTAAGCCCTCGATCGGACTAGTCATGCGACCTGACAAAAAAAAGTAAATATTGTGAGGAACTGCATTGAGAGCGGCCCCTACGGTCGCGAAAACTAGCAGTTGCTTGGCCGTCAAGCCCGTCAAGGTGAAGGGCAATCTGAGCAAACGGGTACAGCACCAAAACGCCACCAGCGGCCCCGCTGAAGATAAAAAGGCCAACACGATGCCGTCAGTCAGACTAATGGTGGGATCGGCCTGATTCGTGAACAAGGCGCCAGCAAACAACCCCACTGCCCCCACCCAGTCGCAAGCCATAATTGCAAGCATACGAATTGCCGCCGGTAAAAATATCCAACTGATAAAAACCGTCACATCAAAAGACGAAAGCGCCCAGCGGTTTAAGCGAAACAGCAACACCCACAGCAGCGCAACAGCTATTGCCGAGGCTGCCAGCGTCAAGACGTTAGTTTGCGTTTTGGGTGCGGCGCCGGTCTGGGCGTCGTCGCGAGGGTCAAACACCATCGTTGGTTAAACCCCGTGCTGGGCTTTATCTAGGGCCTGGCCAAGCGTCGTGAAATATTGCTTGGCAAGTGCTGTGGGCACGACGTATTTCACTCGGCTATCTGATTGATCGGTGTCGAGCTCGATCATTCCCTTCTTGCGTAGGGTTTTGAGTCGCCGATGCGCGGTCGTTGCTGAAATCTCATTGGTCAGACTCATGGCCTCAAGAACACTAATCTTTTTTTCAAGATGCCAGACTGACGCCAATAGCGTGAGCAAGCGCTCTTCAACCGGATCCATCGCTGGAAAAGTTGGAATTTCGCGAATCGCCTGCACTAAGTTCAAAAAACGAAGATAGGTGGCAGAGTATTTAGATTGATTGACCATAACTGTAATATTAAAGTCTTATTTACTTAATTGCTATTTTTTTTAGGAAAGAGGTGAATAACAAATCAAACGCACAGGCTTGATGCTTGAGCCATTGTGTGTCGGTTATGCCTCAGAAGGGTCACCTAAGAACTCGCCGCAGACAAAAATTAAACCGACCGCGCCAGCGATCGCGATAGAAAGCTTTGATTGCAACGCAAGATACAAAAATCGATTTGAAAAGGCGGTCGCCACAAGCAACCCAAAGGCAATTAGCGTGGTTCCATTCAAAAAATCGAAAATGCAATCTCGTCGGTTGAACAAAGACTTGAGCTGGTTTTTAAAGAAAAATCGCTTAAATGGTTTTATAAACATACAAAGAGCACCAGCTGCCAACGAAAGAAGATCAACAACATTCCCATCCAACAACTTAAAACCCTCGCACAATGAAGGCCGTTGACAACGCGCCAATTGAAGCGCCTATGACCTCTGCATGTTCTTGAAAAATGAAATTAGCACCAATAATATTTGCGATTGATATCCCAACAATCGCGCCGCTCATCATCAGGCGGATTTTTTTTAAGGCTGGGCTGTGGTGAGGTTGGTGGCATTTGTTCATAGCAGGCTCTGAGGTGTTAATCGAGGTCAATGACGCGCAGATCGCGAGAGACCTTAACTCTAAAATATCAGCAGCACGACGTCCAGTAACATTGTGTAACAAGGAATCAGCCTTGTGATATAACCGAACTTACTTGTTCGACATAAAAATAGCGATTGCAATCGCTTACCGCTTACCAAAGCACCTCAGGAGACAACTCATGAAAATTCGCACACTGCTGAACCCCTTTTTTACACTTCACCTGCCCCGTCGAGCTCTCATCGTCGGCGCAGCCGGCGTATTGAGCCTTGGCCTTGGTTTAGGCAGTCAAAACCTCTACGCCCAGCCCTACCCCAACAAACCGATTAAATTGATCATCCCCTTTAACGCGGGTGGCGCCTTAGACATCGTTGGTCGTTTACTCGCCGGCGAGCTTTCAAAACAGCTCAGTCAAAATGTGATTGTTGAAAACAAAGCAGGCGCTGGTGGCAATATTGCCGCGTCGTTCGTTGCCAAGTCAGATGCAGATGGCTACACCCTCTTGATGGGCTCAACGGGTAACTCAGTGAATAAGGCCTTGTATGGCAACCTGAACTATGACCCCGACACCGATCTGACTCCGGTTGCCATCGTCGGTCAAATCCCTAATGTGCTGCTGGCACACAAATCCGTGGCGGCGACAACGATCAACGAGCTAATCGCCTTATCAAAAACAAACTCTGCGGGTTTGAACTTTGCCTCAGGCGGCTCAGGAACATCTGAACATTTAGCGGCTGCCTTGTTTAATCTGAAAGCCGGCACGTCGATTGCACATATCCCCTACAAAGGCGGGGCACCAGCCGCGACCGATCTCATGAGCGGTCAAGTGCAACTGATGTTCACCAATCAGATCACTGCGATTTCGGCCTTACAAAGCGGCAACGTCAAGGTCCTGGGTACTGCAAGCACCTCGCGCAACAAAACCTTGCCCGATGTGCCAACGTTTGCCGAACAAGGCATGAGCGACTTTTTAGTGGCCGTGTGGTGGGGTGTGTTTGGCCCAGGCAACCTGCCGCCCGAACTTGTCAATCGTTTAAACCAAGCGATCAACGCCTCGGTCAAAATGCCTGAGATGACTGCAAAACTTGAGAGCATGGGCGCCACACCCATGTCACTCAGTGCACCAGAATTCAAAGCCTTTTTTACAAAAGAATCGGCCCGCTGGTCAGAGGTCGTAAAGTCAGCAAAGATTAAAGTTGAATAGGGCCGGCAACTCAGCAAAGATTACTGTCGAATCAGCCAGGCAGTTCCTGGCTGTCGTGCGGTTATGATGACTCATGACAATTCAACTCTCTGACTTAAGCGGCCCACTTCATATCGATTATCTTGCCACCTCGCTAGGCGGCAAGATTGCCATGACGCACTGCCCAGGTCGTAATACTGTTGATGCACGCGGCCGTCAGTGGCAACGACAACTGAGCGATGACTTGGCCGCCATACACTCTGCAAACATTAGTACTGTGGTGTCGCTCATCAGCTTATCCGAAATGAAAAAGCTCGGCGTACCTGACTTACCTGCCCAAGTTGTACAACACAAATTGCAATGGCTGCAGCTGGTCATTGAAGACTTTGGCACACCTGATCTGAATGCCCTTGAAAGTTGGCAGCAGATTAAAGAGAGTATCCTTGCCGCTTTAGCACGGCGTGAAACAGTACTGCTGCACTGCGCTGCAGGACTCGGCCGCACAGGCATGATGGCAGCTTGCCTGCTAGTTGCCTGCGGTCAAACACCTGCAGCTGCGATTGCCCAAGTACGTGCCGCTCGACCAGGCACAATTGAAACCGAGGCGCAGGCAGCGTTTATTCAAGACGTGCGCCAAGGCTGAAATTTACGAAGCACTTTTTGAGCAATCAAGTGATGCGCCAGCCGCACAGCTAGGCAGACATATACCAGCAACATCGCCATCGCCGCGGCTGAGGCGACTCTGCCTGTTTCATCGATATGAATCACGGCAATCGATGCAAGCTTGGTATCAGACGAATACAAAAAAATCACTGCCGAGAGGGTCGTCATGGCGCATAAAAAAATGTAGAGCCAAACATCTAACAGCGCAGCCAAACATACCGGTAAAGTGACTTGCATCAGCATACGTGTGACCGAGGTATTGAGCGACAAGCCCACTGATTCGATTTCACGATCAAGCCCTTTCAAAGCGGTCAGGCACGTTAGGTGCGGCACGCTGTACAAGTGCGTGACCGTGCTAATCACCAAAATCGCCATCCCACCGTACAACCAGCCCGCCGGGTTACCGGGCGTATTGATAAAAATAAGATACGCCAACCCTAGCACCAAGCCTGGGATCGCCATTGGCAACAACATAAACAGCTGCAACACTTTTCGAAGCCCAATATCGCGCCGCGCTTTTTCAACAACATAGGCACCGATAAAAACAATCAGCGTGCCAAAACTCGCTGCAAGCGTCGCCATCCAAATCGAATTCGAAAAATTCATCCAACCCACGCCTTCGATTTCAAACTCGTAGTGGGCAAAGGTCAGGCTAAGGTTATAAGGCCAGAATTTAACCAATGAGGCAAACTGCGCCATCCCCAACACGCTTGCAATAAAAACCGAGACGGCAATACACCAACCCAGAAATACACGATCGCGCCAAGCTGAGGGCTTAGGTGTGTAGGGCAACGAGCGCCCTGTGAACTGCGCCACCTGTTTGCTAGCCACTCGTCGCTCTAAGACAAACACCAGAACCGCCGGGATGAGCAACATCACCGAAATGACTGCACCCATCTCAAAGTTTTGCTGCCCCACGACCTCTTTGTAAATATCGGTCGCCAACACACGAAAATCCCCACCGATCACCTTGGCGATACCGAAGTCGGTAAAGACACTGACCGTGACCACTAAAAAAGCTGTCGTTACCCCATAACGACACGAAGGCCAAGTCACATGCAAAAAGGTGCGCCAGGCACTGGTTTTTAAGACGGCCGCCGCGTGATACAGACGCTGATCAACATGCTGCAGTGCCGTCAGCATAATCAGTACCGCAAACGGAAACGTCCAGATCACTGAGGCACCAACAATGCCAATCGGACCGTACAAAGGATGACCAAACAGCCACTCGCGCAGCAACCCTTGATTACCGAAGAGATAGACCAGAGCAATCGCCTTAAGCACGCCTGGAATTAACAAGGGGATGAGTGCAACACCACGAAAGAAGGACTTGAACGGCATGCACGTGCGCAACAAACCATAGGCATAAGCAAAAGCCATGGGCACCACAATCGTTGCCGTCACCAGAGATACCAACAGGCTGTTCAAAAATGAATCAAACAGTGCAGAGGTACCGAAGTAGGTCAGATAGTTGTGCAGACCAACATACGCACCATCTGCATTGTTTAGGCTACGCAAAAACAAAGCGCCGACTGGCAAAACGATCGTACAGAGCGCTGCGACGCAATACGCCACGCACACCCACCGTACCAACCAGTCGCTGCGCTCCATAATCTGAGGCTTGCCGCGTGTAAACAGAGACACACTCAGCCCGTTGAGCGATTGAGTGTTCATTCTGTAAATAAGCGGATGTCGGTTGGAGCAATCGTCACGCTCAGCTCTTGCGAGACTGCATGCCGAACCGGATCAAAGTCCCGCTTAGAAATATCAACTTTTAACGTGAGCCCATTCGCGCTGACGACATGCGCACGCACCACGGCGCCCAGATGCTCAACCTTGACAATTGTTGCTTGCAGCAGATTGACAGAGGAATGTTCTGGCATATTTGTTCGCGCAACCACTGCAATATCTTCAGGGCGCAGCAAGAGCCGCACCTTCGTACCGACCGGATGATCTTGGGTCTTGCAGTGCAGCGCAAACTGATCGCAAGCCACTTTATCTTGCGCACTCACAACACCTAAAAGCAAGTTGCTCACACCCATAAAATCTGCAACAAATGGCGTAGCGGGTTCGTTATAAATTTGCCAAGGCGTGCCGATCTGCTCAATACGCCCTGCGTTCATCAAGACGATCCGATCGGCTAGAGTCTGAGCCTCTTCTTGGTCATGCGTCACCATCACCGTCGTGATTTTGAGTCGTTGCTGCAGATCTCGGATTTCGCCACGCAGGCGAGCACGCACTTGCGCATCGAGCGCGGACAGGGGCTCGTCTAGCAACAGCAAAGACGGCGATACAGCCAAGGCACGGGCTAAGGCGACGCGTTGCTGCTGTCCGCCTGATAGTTGACTTGGATACTTACTCTCGTGGCCCTCGAGTGACAACAAGCTCACTAGGCCACCAACCGCTTCACGTATCTTGTCTTTAGACCATTTCAAGTTCACCAAACCAAAAGCAATATTGTCATAGACGCTAAGGTTAGGAAACAACGCGTAAGACTGAAACACGATACCCACGTCGCGCTGCGAGGGTGGCGCAGCAGTGATCGTTTGACCATTTTTGTAAATCTCGCCTGCGCTAGGTGACTCTAGCCCGGCGAGGCACAACAACAACGTGGTTTTGCCGCAACCCGAAGGACCTAAAAAACAAACAAATTCACCCTCTTCAATCTCAAACGAGACGTCTTTCAAAATTGGGGTTGAACCAAAACTCTTACTTAAGTTCGCGACGACGAGTTTGCGAGCATCACTCACGTTATTTTTTTGCCTCAGTTTTGCCGTCATAGCGCTTTCGCCATTCGGCCAAAATCGCAGCCTGATTCTCTGAAGCCCAGGCAAAATCATTTTTGATCATGCGACTCGCCAATTCAGGCGGCAAGTTCTGTGCCTTTGGCGTTTTGACCGGATAAGCTACCACTTCGGCACGCGCTGCATAGGCATCCATCGCCGACTCTGAAACAGACCAGTTCACAAAGGTCTGCGCGTCTTTTAGATTTTTTGTGGTCTTCATGATGGCCACGCCTTGCATTTCCCAGCCGATGCCATCGGTCGGGATAATGACGTCAATCGGGGCACCCATGGTCTTTAGGTTCGCACCACGCAAGGGCAACGAAATCCCGATCACATACTCACCAGCGGCAGCTTGCTCGCAAGGCTTAGAGCCCGAATGCGAGTAAGACGCGATATTTTGATGCAGGCCATCCATGAACGCCCAGGCCTTGTCTTTGCCCATGATCTGCAGCCAACCAGAGACATTCAAAAAACCAGTGCCAGACGAAGCAGGATTAGGCATCACAATCTGGCCTTTATAAATCGGCTTGGTAAGGTCATCCCATTTTTCGGGCACCGGTAGATTTTTTTTCTTGGCCTCGATGGTGTTGAAGCAAATCGCGGCACCAAAGCCCCACAAGCCAGTCCAGTTTGGTGGGTCGCGCTTGTCACGAAACTTTTCGTCAAGCTTTTCAACACCAACGGGGCGATAGGGCAAGAACAAATTCATCGCATCGAGCGTCATCAAATTTGAGGCTGCGTGACCAAAAAAAAGATCATGGCGAGGATTGTCTTTTTCAGCAATCGCGCGCGCCTGAATCACGCCCGTCGAGTCGCGTACCCAATTGATCTTAATGTCGGGATGAGCTTTACTAAACCGCGCGGCAAAGTTCTTTAAATTGTCGCCCTCGACCGAACTATAAATCGTTAACTCACCAGCACCTGCTACTGCGCTGGTGACCACACAGGCGATTGCCAGAGCGGCTCTTAATTTGAAAGATTGACCCATCTTTAATAAACACTGTGCAGTCATGGTATGAAGCCCTTTAATTGAGATCAAAACTAAACTGAGCCGACAGTAACCATTGAATATGACTGACATATGACACCTATCGCTGCAAACGGGCATACACGAGTGCGCTTAGAAAGGGGAGATATCTCAACCTTGTCGCCAAACTCAACAATACTTGGGTGACCGAACAGCAGGCTGTGATGCTATCAGTCTCAATTTTTAGATTTTGCACCATATTGGATCGCACTCATGGCTGCACTTTGTGCATAGCTCTACCCGTTTGTGCATATACTGTTAGGCAAGATCTGTATCGCCATCTTTCACCAAAAAAATCTAACATCGAGACAATCGTGAATACACAAACTGCTCTTAAGCATAAGGTCCTTGGACACGCACTTTGCGGGGCACTGCTTATTAGCAGCAGCTTGGCCATTTCGCAAGCCGTCGCCCAAGAGTACCCAAACAAACCCGTCACCCTTGTCGTGAGTTACCCGCCCGGGGGCTCTAACGACCTGACCGCTCGCGCCATTGCGCCCGCGCTAGGTGAAGCGCTTGGCACCACAATCGTGATCGAGAACAAACCCGGCGCTGCCGGCATGATCTCGGGCACCTACGTGTCGCGCGCCGCACCCGATGGCTACATGATTTTGCTTGGTAGCCTAAGCCCAATTATTGTTTCGCCACAGGCTGCAAAAACTCCACCGTTTAATACGCCTGTTGATTTTCGTGCGATCAACCGTGTGGGGTCCACACCGCTAGGCATTGCGATGGGTCCGACTCTGCCAAACGTCAAAACGATCGCTGATCTCATTGCCGTTTCTAAAACACGCGACGTCACCTTGTCGTCAGCCGGCACGGGTGGCGTGTCGCACCTCACGATTGAGTTGTTGCAAGCAGCTTCTAAAGGGCGCCTGGTTCACGTGCCGTACAAGGGCGCAGGGCCAGCAGTGACAGATACCGTTGCGGGCCACGTTGATGGCATCGTGATGGATATTTCGCCCTTGATGCCCATGATGGCTGATGGACGACTGAAAGGGATCGCCGTGACCAGCCCCGAGCGCATGAACTTTTTGCCAAACCTCGCACCGGTCGGTGATTTTTTACCTGGATTTAGTGCAGTGAACTGGTTGGGGCTTTTTGTGCCAGTCAAAACCCCAGAGCCGGTCGTGGCAAAAATCAACGTGGCGATTATGAAAACAATTGCGCGCGCCGATGTTAGGGCTAAACTCGAAGCGGCAGGCATTATGCCCTCAAGCATGGAGAACCCCGCTGCGTTTCAAGCCTATGTGAATGCAGAGTACACCCGCTGGGGCAAGATCTTGCAAGACGCAAAGATTGAAAAACAGGATTGATCAGAAAGTAAAGTTGCGCCCTTCTCTGCCAGAGCTTATTCAGCCGCGGCAGAGGTATGTGTGTCGACTCAGCGCTTTCCCACTAAGGCATAGGCTTCGATTTCGCCCAAGCCCTTACACTGAATTAATCCATTTTTTGAAAAAATATAATTGTCTTGCAGCAGCTCATGCGTCATCGCCGAGATCTGGAT
>JAIPCU010000002.1 GCA_021738045.1 Candidatus Methylopumilus sp.
GCGGCTTTTCCTGAGCGGGCAGTGACACTGATTGCACCGTTTCCAGCCGGTGGTGCTGCTGACGTGATCGCACGACTACTGGCCAGGCAGCTTGAAGTGCAACTCGGCAAACCAGTGATCGTTGAAAACAAAGCAGGCGCAGGTAGCGTGATTGGTGCAGCCTATGTCGCCAATGCTAAACCTGATGGGTACACCATCTTGCTCGGCGCAAACTCAACCTTTGTGCTGAACCCCGCGTTAATGCCCAAGGTGCCTTACGATGCGGCAGTTGATTTCGATGCCATTGGCAAAATGGGTACGCTCGGTTTAGCGTTATTGGTCAATCCGCAAGTTCCGGCAAAAAACGTCGCAGAACTGATCGCCCTGATTCGTGCGAACCCCGATAAGTATTCGTATGCGAGTTATGGCAACGGCACCACCTCAAACTTTGCCGGTGCAATGTTCAATTCAGTCACTGGCTTAAACGTGATGCACATCCCTTACAAGGGCAGCACACCCGCCATGAACGATACGATCGGCGGGCAAGTCCCGATGGCGTATGACACGATTTTGGCGACGACACCGCAACATAACGCGGGTCGCGTTCGGGCGCTCGCAGTCACCAGTATCAAGCGTTCAGCCTTATTGCCCAATATCCCCACTTTGGCAGAGTCTGGCTTAAAAGACTTCAACATTGTGGCTTGGCAGGCCGTGGTCGGCCCAAAAGGCTTACCCGCTGACGTCAAAGCTGTTTTACAAAAGGCCTTGAAAGCTGTCATGGAAGATCCCGCCTTCGTCGAGAAGATGGCGGCAACAGGCTTTGATGTCAGCTGGAGTCCAGCCGACGACTGGGCACAAATGATTCGTTCTGAAATTGCTGAAACCAAAGATATGGCTGCCAAAGCCAAAATCACAATCGAATAATTTTTTTGAAGTCTGATCGCGACAAGTTCTTTTGCGTTCTGACACAATCAGAATCAGCCTCACTTAACGTTTCTTTGGATTTCACATGCCACTGTTTTTGATTCGCCACGGCGAAACTTTGCTCAATGCCGCACGCACGGTGCAACCTGCCGCAACACCGCTTGCCCCACGCGGTCTTGCGCAGGCTGAGCTCGTCGCTGCGCGCGTGGTTGGGCTTAAACCTGCCGCGATCTTATCAAGTGATATGCCGCGCGCCTGGCAAACTGCCGAAGCCATCGCGCGCCATACAGGGCTCGAACCTCTAAGCACTGAACTATTACGAGAACGTAACTTTGGTGATCTGCGTGGCCGCCCTTACGACACGCTGAGCTTTAACCCACTTGAGATGATTGAGGCGCCCGCCAACGGTGAATCGCTAGCCGAGTTTCACGAACGCGTCACCGAGGCGTTTGAGTATGCCGCGCGACTGCGTGTCACGCTGGATGGCCCGTTGGTTGTTGTTTGCCATGGCTTAGTGATTCATGCCATGCTGGCCAATTGCGTTGACGTAGGCAAACATCCAATACCTGCCCGCATCGGCAACACCTCAATCACCCGCGTCGTTGCGCAGCACCCCTTCACAGCTGAGTTCGTGAACTGTACGGCCCACCTCGACGGCACGGATTTAGCTGAAGATACTAAAAGTTTATCGGGCGGCTAAACACGTTGAACGGTTAGCGCCCTACCCACTTGAGCGTTGTCAGTTAGCGAACGCCGAACAGATTTTTTATTTTCTGCCAGAGGATACTGAACATGACACCAACAGGATTGATAGCTTGAGCCTGCGGTGTCTCGAGAGTGTCTGGGTATGCTAAACGCTGCGACACATTCCTACCAAAATCCGCCACCATTCGTCGCACAAACTCTTGTACTAAGCCAGAACGTGAAAACTGTGCCAACGGCCCCTGCAGGGTGTAGAGTAACTCTACAGCAACGCGTGTGTTCGCAGCACTAAGCGCTTCAAGTTGATAGCGCACATCACCGGTCGCACGCGACTGGCTGACCGAATCCTGGCCCGCACCCTTCAAGACCGCAACACGTTGAGCCGCATCACGCTCGATCGTGGCGCTGCCTTTGAAGGTTGCAGCCATTGGGCCGAACTTAATCGCAATCTTGCCTGCGACCTGCTCAGGCGTCTCGCTCTCGATTTGAGCGCCTGGCAAACAACTCGCAACAGCTTTTAAATCGGACATGAAAGCCCAAACTGCGTCAACGCCAAACGGAACGTCAAACGACGCATTGACCTTCGTGCCTTTTTGCTGAACCTGTTGCTCTCGACCCAGTGTGTCTGCTACACCGCCCATGATGACAGGGTTGACGGGCAGTTGCTCACTCGACTCAGAGGGTGACCGCAGCTGACGCTTGGCCTCAAAACTCGTGAAACCTTGCGCAAGCTGTGGGGCGTCAATTGGCTCTGCTCTTCCCTCGGCAATCGCTACGCGCAACAACTGAACCTGGGCATCAGGATGCTCGCGCAAGTCTTGTAACACCGCTAAGATCGCCGAGACAATTCCCATGTAGCCCGTACAACGGCACAAATTGCCCGCCAGTTCAATGCGCACGCGCTGCTCATCAGCTTGTGGCAAACGCAAAATAATATCGCGCGCGGTTGCCAGCATGCCGGGTGTGCAGTAGCCACATTGCAAAGCGTGATGGGCTTGAAAGGCAGCACGTAGGCGCGACATCACGGGGTCAGACTCATAACCCTCAATCGTGGTGATAGACCGTCCTTCGCAGGCTACCGCGTAAGTGATACAAGCCCTCACTGGCTCGCCGTCAAGCAATACCGTACAAGCGCCACAGACACCGTGTTCGCAGCCAAGGTGGGTACCTGTGAGCTGCACCGTGTCACGCAAGAAATCACCCAAGTGGGTACGATCAGAGACCGCCTTCTGAATCGTGTTGCCATTCACCGTTAACGTAATGATGTTCATGCGTGTGCACCGAAGGCCTGCTTGAGACAGCGCGTCACAGCTGCAGCTGCCATGCGGCGCCCGAGTGTATCAAGTTGGTCAATATTCTGTCGTAAGGCAGCGTCAATCGCAGCATCAGACGCGGCAACTACACCGCTGCGGGCGACTGCACTGGCAAGCGCCTCAAGTGCTACCGGTGCACCATCTAAGGCGCCTACAACAATCTGCGCTGTCGCACTGACGGGTTCAAAATAAGCCGCACAACTGGCTTCGGCGAACTCGCCTGTCTTTCGACAAAATTTGTAATAGCCCCAACGGGCTTGAGCACTCAAGAGCGGTAGATGAAGCGCGGTAATCGCCTCGCCTTCGCCCAAAACAGTCGTGTAGGCCGCCAACATAAAGTCTTGCATCTTGATTAGACGCGGCGCCTGTTCAAAGGCACATATTTCAACCTGCGCATCGAGCGCCCGTGCGGCAAGAACCCAGTCGGCCGCTGGATCGGCATGCGCCAAACTACCGCCCACCGTGCCACGATTGCGCACTGAGCGATAGGCGATACGCGCAGCCATCTCTTGAACAGGGTGTCCGCGCAAAAGTTCAAAACGACCATCTTCAATTTCGGCGTGCGTCACCGACGCACCGACCCGTACGCGCCCTTGAACCAGATCCACGCTGCGTAATTCATTTAGACGAGAAACATCTAGCACTTGCGCCGGGCGTGCCAGACGCAAGTTCAGCATGGGGCCCAAGGATTGACTCCCCGCCATTAATTTAGCTTGCCCCCCAGAACTCGCGAGCGTTTGTAAGGCCTGCGCCAAGGTGGCGGGTTTCACATAGTCGAACTGGGCGGCTTTCATCGCGGCACATCCGTTTTTTGTTCAAGTGCTTCCAGCACGCGTCTTGGAGTCAGTGGCGTGCGTGCAAGTTCAGTGGCACCGACTCTGCGCAGGGCATCATTGACTGCACCAAAAATCGCCGCGGGTGGTGCAATCGCGCCGCCCTCGCCCATTCCCTTTGCGCCAAACTCTGTGTGAGGCGAAGGCGTTTCAAAATGATCCATTCGTATATTAGGGACCTCAGTGGCGCCAGGCATCACATAGTCGGCAAGAGTCGAGGCCAGTGGTTGCGCAAGTTCGTCGTAACGCATTTCTTCATACAACGCCGTACCAATCCCCTGCGCGACCCCACCGATAGTTTGCCCTTCAACCACCATCGGATTGACGAGCACGCCACAGTCTTCAACGACCACATAATCCAAAATTTCAACCCCACCCATTTGCGGATCGACCGCCACCAGTGCCACGTGTGTGGCATAACTAAAGGCACCCGTATCCACGCGCGGCTTGTAGCCAACGGTCGCCTCTAACCCCGCCGGGTCTACATCGGGCGGTAAGAGTTGGGGGCTCAGATACCAGGCTTTTGCGATATCACTCAAAGACACTCGACGCTCGCCGCAACACACAGAGCCGCTTTCAAGAGCGACGTCGGTCACTTTAGCTTTCAACAAATGCGCGCCAATGTTCAACAGTTGTGGCAGAAGTTTTTGGCAAGCTTGCGAGACGGCACCACCAGACATCACCAGCGAACGCGAGGCATAGGTGCCACTTGAATAAGGGGTCTGCCCTGTATCGCCGTGCATCACACGCATTTTAGAAAGCTCAATCCCCAAGACTTCGTGTGCAATCTGAGCAAAGGTGGTTTCCATCCCTTGCCCATGAGAATGCACACCCACTCTGATTTCAAGACCGCCATCAGGCGTCATGCGCACCATCGCCTGGTCAAAACCAGGAACAATAGGCATCCCCCAAGCGGCAAATACCGAAGTGCCATGCGCCGATTGCTCGGTATACGTTGCCAAGCCGACACCAATTAAACGCCCATCGGCTTCGCCTTGCTGTTGGCGAGCGCGCACGGCTTTGACATTAATCATCTCAAGTGCGCGTCTGACACTCGCCGGATAATCACCACTATCAAAATGTTTATTTGCAACGTTCACATAGGGCATTTGCTCGGGTTGCACGAGATTTTCAAGACGAATCTCCCAAGGCTCGCGACCCACCTCAAGCGCTAGTGCGTTAAGCGTGAGTTCCATGGCAAAACACACACCGGTGCGCGCCACGCCTCGATACGGTACAAAACCAGGCTTATTTGTGGCAACGCACTGCGTGACGCAGCGATAGCCATCGAAGGCATAAGGTCCGGGCAAATTACCGATCGCTTGGCCTGGCTCAATCCCAATCGTAAAGGGCCAGACTGAATAAGCACCACCATCAATCGTAATCTTTGCATCGAGCGCAAGTAAACGTCCGCGACGATCTGCGTAGGCCGTCATTTCGTAATGATGCTCGCGGGTATTGGCCCCCGCGATCAAATGTTCACGACGATCTTCAAGGTAGCGAAACGGCTTACGATACGTCTTGGCAAGCCAGGCCACGCACAACTCTTCTTGCTGCAGCACGCACTTATAGCCGAACGCCCCGCCCACATCAGGCGAAATCACGCGCACCTGCCCCTGATCCATCTGCAAATATTGCGCCAGTGCTGTACGAATCAAATGCGGCACTTGGGTGGCGCTGACCACCACCAACTGATTGGCTTGATGATCCCAATAGGCGAGTACAGCTTTACCCTCAAGCGGCACCATGCACTGACGTGACAAGCTCATCTTTCGATGGACCACAACTTCAGCCTGCGCAGCGAGTACATCAAAATTCTTATCAACCGACAACGTCACAAAGGCGTTGTCTTTCCATTGCTCATGCACCAGATTGTCAGTGGCTTGCATGGCACTCAAGACCTCTGAATACGCTGGCAGCTCTTGATATTGCACCTGCACGGTTTCGAGTAGGTCTTCAGCCTCAGCACGCGTTGGCGCGAACCCCATCACAACAGGCTCACCCACAAAGCGCACTTTATCTCGCGCCAAAGGCGGGTGTGCTGACAACTGATAGGTCGGTAATGACGAGTCAGCGGCAATATCCAGCACATCGCTCAAGTGCGCACGCGTGAACACCGCGTGCTGACCCGCGGGTGCAATCTCAATCGCCGTCAGACGGGCGTGCGCCAGCGGGCTGCGCATAAAAGCCACTTCAGACAACCCAGGCATCACCATATCTGCAACAAAATTTGCTTTGCCATGCAGATGACGATCATCTTCTTTGCGCAATACCCGTGCCCCGATGCCTTGGGGCTTGATGCTCGCGGTGTTACCTGGATGTCCCATGCTTCACACTCTATTCAAACAAGGTTTAAAGCGTAATCAACGACAGTCGAGTATTCAAAGCGTAACCATCGTTGATCAACTATTTAACGCATCATCAACGACGATTCACCGCTGCGAAGGTGTAGTTATCCAGCGTTGCCTCAGCCAAACGGAACCAGCTGGCTTCGCTCTGCTGAAACTTCTGCCACTCGGGGAAAATCGTAGCGAAATCTGGATTCTTAGCCGAGAGTTCTTTCCAGAGCTCTTGCGAGGCTTGATAGGTCGCATCCATCACATCTTTAGAGAACAGATTCACCTTGGCACCGCCGCCGATCAATTTGCGTAACGCCTCTGGATTTTTAGCGTCGTAATTCGCAAGCATCTTGAGCGTTTGCTCGTTACAGGCAACTTCGAAAGCGGCCTGATACGAAGGTGGCAAGGCTGCAAATGCTTTGTCATTGACCATCGTCGTAATCGATGCGCTACCTTCAAACCAACCAGGCGCATAGTAAAAAGGCGCAACTTTATTCAAACCAAGCTTTTCATCATCGTAAGGGCCAATCCATTCGGCTGCATCGATCGTCCCTTTTTCTAGCGAAGAATAAATATCAGCTGGGGGGATCTGCTGCGGAACGGCGCCAAGTTTTGAGAGCACCATACCGCCGATGCCACCAACACGAATTTTTAAACCTTGAAGGTCAGCAACAGACTTGATCTCTTTACGATACCAGCCGCCCATCTGCACACCTACGTTGCCGCAGGTGAAATTAATGATGTTGTACTTTTTGTAAACTGCACGCACAAGCGCCAAACCACCACCGTACAATAACCAGGCGTTATGCTGTCGCGCATTTAAGCCATAGCTCAGACCCGTATCAAATGTCAGAGCGGTATTTTTTCCGATGAAGTAAGTGCTTAAGGTGTGGTTGCACTCAACCGTGCCGTTACTGACACCATCCATACTTTGAGGTGCCGGCATGATTTCGCCGCCAGCAAAAACGCGAATCTCAAACTTGCCGTCGGTAAGTTGAGCAACACGCTTACCGAGTTCTTCGGCCGAGCCATAAATCGTATCCAGCCCTTTAGGCCAACTCGTTGACATGCGCCATTTGACAGTAGGACTGGTTTGCGCGAAGGCTGGCGCGCCGATTGCAGCTAAGCCAGCGCCAGCGGCTGTAGCAGTTTTGGTAAGAAAACGACGTCGTTGCATGCGAATCCCCTAGAGAGAAGTTAAGTGAGCATACTGATAGGTCAAAAAAATATCAACAACTGTACATCTTGCGGCGTCAGGGTTTGACGCCGTAACCACCTCCGCCCGGCAAGCCTAGCTCGAGAATATCGCCCTCGACCATATCGACTACGCCTTTTGGATGTTCGACTGCCTGACCATTGAGTAACACATGGCCAGTGCGCCCCGCTTGTCCGCCTTCGATACCTTTCGCGGGTACGCGTGTTCGTTCTGTTAATAAAGACACGCGCAGGCGACCGGTCCAGCGCGACTGAAACGAAACTTTTTGTCCCATACCGCCGCGATGGATACCCTCGCCTCCCGAGCCTTCGATCAGGCTCTTGCAACCGAAGAGCACCGGCGAGAGCATCTCTGCGACTTCGATCGGTGTGTTTGAAATATTGGCCGGAAATCCTGAGGTGGGTGGTCCATCACGATCACGCATCGCCCCCATGCCGCCATTAAAAAAGAGAATGCTCGAAAACGAGGTACCAAGCGCAGGATTCACGCCGCGCATCAGCACCGACCATAGCGGCGTGCCACTGTCGGCCTGCACACGCTCAGGCATCACCTTGGCAAGCGCTTCAAAGACCGCAGCTTGTAGTTGATGTCCGATCAAATGCCTGGCACCCACTGCGGCGGGCGGCTTCGCATTGACGATGGTCCCTTCAGGGGCGATCACCTTAAATAAGCGGGTGAAGCCGTCGTTGTTCGGAATACCTGGCGACAACAAGCATTTGAACGGGTAGATCGTATAGGCATAGGTATGGTTGAAGGTCTCATTGATACCAAATCTCACCTGCGCTGTACTGCCGCTGTAATCGACCGTCACGCCCTCGTGGCTGACGGTAATCTTGGCTTGAATCTTGATCCGCTCATCCCAACCATCTGACTCGACCGAGCCATGATAGACACCCGGTGGAATCTTTCGTAACTCACGCAAGGCCGCATCTTCAGAGGCCTTAAAAATTGCACCAGCAATCTCGTTGATATCGCCTAAGCCGTACTCTTCTAATAACTCTGTTAAACGACGCTCGGCGACGCGCAACGCCCCTACCTGGGCTTCGATATCACCACGCACTTGTTGCGGCAAGCGCACGTTGGCTTCAAGCATCTGCATGACCCACGGGTTAAACACCCCAGCCTCGGCAAGCTTGATCACTGGAAACCGAATCCCTTCTTCATACACTTCGCCCGCATCGGCAGACCACTGACGACCCCCCACATCCGACAAATGTGCCACCGCCATCGCGAATGCCACTAAGCGGTCACCAAAAAAGATAGGCGCAACCATCGTGGCATCAGGCAAATGGCCAGTGCCGATCCAAGGGTCATTGGTAAACAGAATATCGCCTGGCTTCAAAGACTCTTGGGGAAACACTTTCAAGATCCCTTTGAGCGACAAAGGTGCTGTCCCGATGAAGCCTGGGATACTGAGAGCCGACTGCGCGACTAACCGCGCTTCGGGATCGAGCAGCACGCAGGCAAAATCATTCGACTCTCGCACGACTGTTGAGAAGGAGGTGCGTTTAAGCGTTGCCCCGGCCTCGTCGGTAATCGCGATCAGCCTGTTCCAGTAAATCTCTAGATCAATCGGGCTCATGCCAGACTCCTTTGTTGTTTCATGCTGCACGACCTTGGCGGGCCCCGAGAGTGATTCTTAGATTACCGTGAGCATCTAAGGTAAAGACATCGCCTGGACCAATCACCACAGTCGAGCCGGGTTGTTCAACCAACGCGGGACCCTCATAACGTTGCGCGGCGCGCAACTGCTCGAGCGACAGCACCGGTGTTTGTACATAGCCCTCGATATCCGGAAAAAATACCTGCCGCGAACGCTCGGCCTGTGCAGGCTGGTCGACGAGCGCTTGCGACGAACGCACCTCGGCATTGAGTGCCGCACTTGCAGAGGCCTCGACCCGCCAATTCACAGCTTCGACCCGCTGCCCGACCAGTTTTCCGCCAAAGCGGGCCGCATAAGCCTGGGCAAACGAAGCTTCGATGGTGCTTTGTTCAGATTGCACCAAGTGCGCAGGCAATTCAGTTTCGACTTCAAACCCTTGGCCAACGTAGCGCATATCCGCGCTACGACGAAACGTGATCCTCTCGCGCGCGACACCCGCAGACGCTAATTCTTTGCTCAAGGCATCTTCCATTCCTTGCAGTAGCGCCTCAATCGCAGACCAGTCCATCTCGCTTAAGCGCGCATAACGCGTGCGAACCATGTCCATTTTCATTGGGGCAACCAGCAAGCCAAAGGCAGAAAACACACCTGCATTGGCTGGTACCAACAAATCTGAACAACCACTGCGACGTGCGACTTCGCGCGCGTGAATCGGGCCTGCGCCACCAAAGGCGAGCAAGGTATAACGTCGAATGTCGCGGCCATTTTCGACTGCATGAATTTTTGCGGCCACTGCCATATGCTCGCAAACAATCCGATGAATCCCGTTGGCCGCTTCGACAATACTCAACCCTAAGGGGCGGGCGATATGTTCTTCGATCGCTTGCTCGGCTAAATCTAGACGCAAACTCACGGCACCGCTTAACGTACCTTGTGGATCTAAATAACCCAATACCAGCGCAGCATCGGTGACTGTGGGGCGAGTGCCGCCCAGACCATAACATGCAGGCCCCGGGCTTGACCCTGCGCTATGCGGGCCAACTTTCAACAAACCTGTCGTATCAACGTGAGCGATGCTGCCACCGCCGGCGCCGATCTCAATCAGGTCGATCGTAGGCAAACGCACCGGCAGCCCGCTGCCTTTTTTAAACCGTTGCTGACGCGCCGCTTCAAACTCTGTCGTAATCGACGGCCGCCCGTTCGAAATCAAACAGGCTTTGGCTGTGGTGCCGCCCATGTCAAAGGCCATCACGTTCGGGGTCTTTGACACCCGAGCAGAATGCGCCGCGCCCAAGGCACCCGCTGCCGGCCCCGACTCAAGCATACGAATCGGCATACGCTCGCCAAGCTCACGAGAAATGACACCACCGTTTGACTGCATGATGTGCAAAGTCGCGTTCAGCCCAATTGCCCGCAGGCCGTCTTCAATCGCCCCGAGGTAACTGCCAACCATGGGCATGACACAGGCGTTGAGCACAGTCGCGACGGTGCGCTCGTATTCACGGATTTCACCTAACACTTCAGACGATAGTGAAATCGACAACTCGGGCGCGATCCGTTGTGCGATCGCTTTCACACGCTGTTCGTGAGCGGGATTGGTAAAGCTATGTAAAAAGCATACGGCGATGGCACGCACCCCAGCATCGCGTAACTGACAGACGACACGCTCGACCTCTTGGTCTTGCATGGCAATCACGACCTCACCTGCAGCATCGACACGTTCGCGGACTTCGGCCCGCAACGCGCGCGGTACGATCGCGTCAGGCCCTGGCGCCGTCAAGTCATACAAGTCGTAGCGCAACTCGCGTGCGATTTCGATCACATCACGAAACCCTTCGGTTGTGATTAAGCCGGTGACAGCACCCTTACGCTCAATCACAAGATTAGTGACCGCAGTCGTGGCCCCCACCACGACGTCGGTGACTTGCGAAAGGGTCAGGCCGTGCTCTTTTAACAAAGCCAGTAAGCCCAAACGAATGGGCATCACGACATCTGGCGCACCCGTCAGAACCTTTGAGGTGAAGATAGTGCCATCGGTACCGAGCAATACCAAGTCGGTAAAGGTGCCCCCGATATCAAAGGCAAAACGATACTGCTGGCCAGAAGCTAACGCCTGAGCACTCATACTTAGCCTTTAACTTTTGAGAGCTTGATACCACGCACAAAGCCGTTTTCGAATTTCTTAGACTCAAACACGTTATCTTTAATCGCGAAAAACTCTTGTAACGCGCGCTGCTCTTCGGTGGTCGTGTGCATGGTGGTGGCATCAAATGGGCAGGTTTGCGTGCACATTTCACAACCGATACAGTTGGCATGTATCGATTCGACTGAGCCGTCACCCTGCGCCAAGGCATCGTAAAAACAAGTTTGAATACAAATCGTGCAGCTTGGATTCTTACAGGCCTCAGAGGCAATTTCACTGTGCATGCGTGGCTTACGAAATTGCTCGCCATAATCCTTCACCGCTGCGCGCGACGCAATGCCCGTCATTGAGGCGATATCTGGATAGCCGTGGCTATCCATAAAGTTGTCAAGCCCCGTGATCATGCTGGGCAGGTACTTGATCCCCTTGAGCATCAGCACCGATCCCACTTGAACGAGTGGCGCGCCCGTCATAATGAACTCGACGATATCTTTATGATCATAGATGCCGTTCGATCCGGTAATGGGCATGCCCAATTCTGTATAAATACGGTTGACCCAACGCAGCGACAAGGCTTTGGCCCAGACTCCACCAATCCCGGCAGGCCCGCCTAAGCGTGGCAAACCGGTTTCGATGTCAACAGAAAAACCGGTGTAACGATTCGTAGCGGTCACACCCGCCGCACCCGCCTCTTTCACAGCGCGTGCAACATCCAACACGCGCGATTGATCAGGCGTGAGTTTGATCACAACAGGGATCTTGACGGCCTCGCAGACGCGCGCTGTCACCTCGCGCGCAATCTCAGGCTCTTGCCCAATCATCGAGCCGCCATGCACACCAGGCATCATGGCAGGATGCGGACAGCCGAAGTTAAGCTCAACCATGGGCAAGCCGCAATCTTCGATCGTGCGACAAATGTCGATCCAGCTTTGCATGGTTTTTCCGCCAGCACTACCGATCAAATGAGAGCCTTGATCTTGCGCGTACTTGTTCAAGTCTTTTAAGTGCGGAATCCATTCGCGCAGGGGCGTACTTGAGTATCCCGAACGGCTGTAGAACACAAAATTCTTGTTGACCTTACCTTTAATCAGTTCATTTTTTTCATTCAAAATTGCGTACTTTGAATTTTGCGTCAAACGCGCCATGTCCTCGATGTCGGTGAGGGTTTTGATGATCATGCCACCCGCACCCGCATCGACACATTCGCGAATCACTTCGGGGCTATTGGTCGTTTCGAGCGACGCAATCACCACCGGATTTTTAAATTTGACGCCACAAAAATCTAAAGAGAGATCAGCCACGTGTTGCCCCTAAATTAAGCGAAATTGAATAAATTAAATAAAAGACGTCAGAACCCTCAGGGCTCACCCACCCGACGCCCGCGCGCCTTTAACGCTTCGCCGCCCGGACGCAGCGAGGTGCGGCCACTTTCGTTATTACCCTCGACCAATCGCCCCAGAAGCTCCATGAACACCTGACGATCTGCGGGATTGAGCGGACTGAGCAATTGCTGTTGCGACAACTGCATATCTTTTTGATAGCGTTGTACGAATTTTTTTCCGTCTGGCGTAGCCAAACATAATTTACGTCGACGGTTCTGCGGATCGACGACCCGCGTAAGCAGGTTGCGGTCTTCAAGGCGTCTGAGAATTTCGGCAACGTTGGCTGGATCGAGCCCAAGCTCAGCACCAAGGGTGGCCTGATCGATACCGGGCCGGTTGATTAAAATGCTCAGCAAGCCAAACTGCACTGGGGTCACTTGCCCATCGGCCACGCGTGCCGAAAACATGGCCACATGAATTTGATGCAATCTGCGCACTAAGTAGCCTGGACGATCCCAAATCGTGTGGTTGGCGGCAGGGGTAGCAGCCACTTTGGATACCGCGGGCACAACCACCAGAGCAGGCGGCGAACTCGCCGCCGCTTTGCGGCCCAACTTCGCTTGCACCACACGCACACTTTTCGTCACGGCAGGCCTTGATCAACGGTTTGTATACTGATTGTTCGTATACTGACAGTTGATTGTCAAACCAACCCAACCGTGTTGTCAAGTAAAAATCAGGCAGGGTTTACGCGCATTTGGTTACAACAAACTATCGGCCCAAATATTACGGGCCCAGCCCCAGGCATACACGCCTTCTAACTCACTGGGGGCCGCCGACACGCCGCCCGAACCCGCGACAGTTTTATACGTCTTGTCTGACGCACTGTACTGATGAACGCTGGCCACATGCACGACTTTTGTGGCATCGACAAAGCTATAGCAAGTGTTGTTTAACACCGGCTGAGGGTTAAGGGCAAACCCTCGTAACTCAGCCACAATGGCGGCCGCAGCGACCTTGGCATGCTGATTTGCCATATGTGCCGACTTGGGCATAAACGCAGCGTTTTGTGTCGAATCCCCCAAAATATGGATATCTTTGGCTGCCGTTGATTCAAAGTTCAAAAAATTCACCTGCGCCCAGCGTTTATTTGAGTTCGCTAAGCCCGCTTGCACAATTAACTCAGCCGCACGCATGCGTGGCAAAACATTTAACACGTCAGCTTGGACCGAGTCTTGAATATCAAAGCGAAGCATCTTGGTCGCACCCTCGACTCTGACCAGATTATGCGATGCGCGATATTCAATCATGCCTGGGTACAAATCGGCCCAAGCCTTCTTAAACAAGCCGGGCTTTGACACGACATCTTCGTTCGCATCCAGAATCAAAACCTTAGATTTAGGTTTATGCTTTTTAAAATATGCGGCAACTTGGCAAGCTCGCTCATACGGGCCGGGCGGGCATCTAAAGGGTGCCTCTGGAATGCTCAGCGCAAACACGCCACCATCCGGCATGTCTTGTAGTTGCTTTTGTAATGCAAGTGTTTCAGGCCCCGCCTTCCAAGCCTGCAGCGTTGCCCCCAACTGGTTCGCCTGCACCAAGCCTTCGATGCTATTCATCATCAAACCAATGCCTGGCGACAACACTAATTTATCGTAATTCAGCGTCGTGCCAGCGTGTAATTGCACAAGCTTTTTAAGCGGATCAATCGCAGTCACCCAGTCGCGCACCAACGAGACACCGTGCTGCTTTTGCAACGCGTCGTACGAAACGGTCAACTCAGGCAGCGTGCTTGACCCCCCCAGTACCAGGTTAGAAAGAGGGCAAGACACGAACGACAACTCGGGTTCAATCAAGGTGACGTTTGCATTGCCCTCAGACCAGAGGCGAAGATATTTTGCCGCCGTAGCCCCCCCATAACCGGCCCCAACCACCAGTACTCGAGCCGACTTTAAATCGGCACGTACAACTGCTGGAAACGCTAGACTAGCGCCCAACAGTGCTCCGGTGCGCTGTAAAAACTGACGACGTTTCATGTTGATTGACCTCGGGATAGTCTTCTAAGGGCGAACGCCTGGGCTCTCGAGCAGCATAGCGCGTGCACGCCAAGCTAAAAACAATTCAAGTTCAAGCAACTCGGTTGAGCCAAACGCAAAAGGCTCTGCGCGAACGCCTACCAGACAATTACGCAAGCGTCGCTCGAGCGAACCCACCGTCTGCCATTCAAGCCGGTAGATTGGATACGCTGTTGGATGCGCCTGAGGAATCGGATTGCCGGCAAGTTTTTGCCCAGCGCGCTCGGCATGGCATTGAGCACAAGAGAGGTTTAACTGACCCATGCGCTGATTAAATAAACGTTGGCCTGCGGCTAGCGAAGCCTCGTTGGCCGCGGTACGCTCAACGGTAATCGGCATGCCTTTAGACTGAGTCGCGACAAAAGCCGAAAGTGCCAGTAATGGTTTGCTCTCAGCAGCAAAGGGCGTTGCGCTTTGCTGCTCAGTGCGACACTGATTGATGCGCCCCGTCAGGCTGAGTAGTTGACCCGCAGTACTGACCTTAGGGAAACTTGCTGCGACACCTTTCATCGATACCGTAGCATCACCATGACACGAGGCACAAGATTGATTTTTTTTACCCGCGATCTCTTGCCACAAGACCTGCCCATCCAAGACCGCAAACGTGGCCGGATTTAAGAGAGGATCATCTTGCATTGCCTTGGTATCAGGCGACATCAAGACGTAACTTGATTGACGCTCAGCCCCAACCGGATCGGCTTGCGACGAGGCGTGACAGGGCAGCAAAATAGCGAGCGAAAAAAGAATAGCTAGCGACAGCCGCTTTTCGAGCAGACAAGACAAAAAAACTTGCCACACCCAAGGCATCTCGTTGCTCTCAAGCCTCTCGTTGCGCTGAAGCCTCTCGCTGCGCTGAAACATCTCGTTGCGCTGAAGCCTCTCGTTGCTCTGAAGCGCCTGGCTGCTCCGAAACATCACGTCACAGTGAGCGTACTGGTTGTGCTCGAAGCGTAGCCATTGTCGCCAGACCACTTGAATTCTAGTGTGCCGCTTTCGATCGCAGTGGTTGTAAACACAATCAACGGATTCGCACCCATTGCCGGGTGCAACTCGACACGAAACACCTCAACGCCATTATAGGTACAACGAAAATCGCGAATGATATCGCGAGGAATCCGCTGACCGGTCTCAGTGTGCCGAAAACCAGACTCCATATCGTGTTGCACAATGATACGGATCTCAAGAATTTCGCCCTTTTTAGCCGTTGTGGGCATCGTGACAATCGTACGAGAGGTCTTATTCACATTACACCTCAGTGCAGGCCGCAAGCGTCACTAAGGTCGCTGCGTCACCTTGCCAAAAAGAACCATCACCCATTTGTGCGATTGCCCTGACGCGTTGCGAATCGCCCAAACGAATGCGGGTGGTAATCGCTGCGCGCCCGGCGCGAGGCGACAAGAAAAAACTCACAACGTTGGGCAAAGGATTACCTTCAGCCACGATATGAATGGCTCGCACATAATCTGCCTCAGTCATCGGGCTTTGTACAGACACCTTCATGGTGACCAGATTACCGTTCTCAACCAGCGGCGGGATCTCGAGCGTCACGCGACCGACCTGAGCCGAGCGACCACCCAAAATTTTGTCAACGGCTTGCGTGGCATCGTCGACCGTCGCAAACGCATTCAATGTTGGCAACACGCTGGCGGCTGCCGCACTTATCACAAAGGTTCTTCGAGTGACTGTCACGGTTTTAAGCTCACTAAAAAAGCTACAACGTCTTCGATGTCTTGCGCCGTCAAGATTGCTTTACCTGCAAACTGCGGTGCAATCCGCGTAAAACCCTCTGCACGAAAATAAGAGGGCATGATGGTATTTGGATTAAAGCGACTCGCATCGACGATGCGAGCACGCAACTGCTCTGCCGACAAGGCTGCCGAACTAGCCGCCAAATCTGGGGCAAGCGTGCCCTGAAAACGTTCTTCAGGAAACGGCCCGCTATGACACAGTATGCATAAACCGCCCTGACGACTCAACACCAGAGCGCGCCCACGTACCGTATCCCCCGGTTGCCCCGACAATGAAGCGTTGATCGCATCACCGACAAAGACCTGGGCTTGCAGGGGGCTGGGGCAGGCAAGCCAGAAACTGGCCACTAACGCCCATCCAGCACCCCATTTCGTCATACCAAAGTCATACCACTATTTTTCAAAGGCACAGTGCGCAAACGCTTACCCGTTGCACGGTAAATCGCGTTGAGCACAGCGGGCGCTGCCACACAGATCGTGGGCTCGCCGATACCGCCCCAGTCTTTGCCACCGCCTTCGATAATAATCGTCTCAACCGGAGGCATCTGCGCCAAGCGGATCGAGCCAAACGTATCAAAATTTTTCTGTTCGATACGGCCGTCTTTCACTGTGCACTCTTCTTCAAACAACGCCGACAATCCGTACACAAACGAGCCAGACACTTGACGCTTAATTTGCGCAGGGTTCACGGCGTAGCCACAATCGGTGGCAGCCACGATGCGATGAATTTTTACCTTGGTGCCGTCGGTCACAGATAGTTCGCACGCTGCGGCCACATAGCTACCAAACGCCATCATTTGCGCAACACCCCGAAACACGCCAGGCGCAGCAGGTTTTGTCCAGCCAATACCATCTGCCACCGCGTTGAGCGCGGCAAGATTACGGGGAAACTTGCCCATAAACTTACGACGAAACTCAACTGGATCTACACCCGCAGTTTCAGCAAGCTCATCCATAAAACATTCGATGAAGATCGCGTTTTGGTTAATGTTCACACCACGCCAAAAACCTGGTGGCACGGCCGTATTACGCATCGCATGATCAATCAACTGATTCGGAAACTCGTAGCCGAAGCCATGCTCTCCACCGTCGAACACACCTTGAAAGACGATAGGATCACGGCCTTTCTGTTGCGCGACGATTGCAGGGCGCACCGCCGCCAAGATCGATTGCCCCGACAGGCGCATATGCACGCCGGTCAAGTTTTTATCCTTATCGAAGGCGCCTGTTAGCTTGCACATCATGACCGGATGATAACGACCCTGAGTCATATCTTCTTCGCGTGTCCAGATGAGTTTGACCGGGGTGCCAGGCATTTGCTTAGCAATATTGACCGCCTGGGTGGTGTAGTCTTGAAACGCGCCACGACGACCAAACCCGCCACCTAGATTAATTTTGTACACCTCACACTTTTCAGCGGGCAAGCCTGAAGCCGCAATCACAGCAGCTAACGAGGCCTCGCCGTCTTGCGTTGGTACCCAGGCTTCGCAACGTTCTGACGTCCACTTCGCCGTCGCGTTCATTGGCTCCATGGGGGCGTGATTCAAAAATGGATAAAAGTAAGTCGCCTCGGTCTTTTTAACGGCAGCGGTCAGAGCAGCTTTGGTATCACCACGCGTGTTACCGACAAACGCCTGCTCTGCAGTCAAGCCCTCTTCAAGCGTCTTGGCGATCGAAGCACTTGATAGTGTTGCATTTGGGCCCTCGTCCCACACAATCGGAAGTTGATCGAGCGCTGTCTTAGCAATCCAAAACGTCTCGGCCACGACAGCAACGGCGGTCTCACCGACCTTCACCACCTTCTTGACACCCTTCATGCCAGTCACTTTGCTTTCATCAAAGCTTTTGACCTTGCCACCAAAAACGGGGCATTCTTTGATGGTCGCAACCAACATGCCAGGCATCGTTAAATCGATGCCATAGACCTGCTTGCCGGTCACCTTATCGGCAAACGTATCGATACGGTTCATCGACTTGCCGATGATCTTCCACTGTTTGGGATCTTTCAGCGTGATCTCGGTGGGGACAGCAATCTTTGAGGCGGCCTCAGCCACTTTGCCGAACGCCACTTTACGACCGCTTGGCTTGTGCGTGATCACACTTTCTGCAGCCACACACTCTGCAACCGGCACCTTCCATTCATCTGCAGCCGCTTGCACCAACATCATGCGGGCAGCAGCGCCGCCTTTGCGAACATATTGTTCTGAAGTACGAATACCGCGGCTACCGCCTGTTGAAAAATCACCCCAGACGCGCTTGCGCTTGAGGCTCTCGCCGGGCGTTGGGTACTCAACCGTGACTTTGCTCCAGGCACACTCGAGCTCTTCGGCCACCATCTGAGCCAAACCAGTAATGGTGCCCTGCCCCATCTCTGAGCGCACGACGCGCACGATCACGGTGTCATCGGGCTTAATAACGACCCATGCGCCGATTTCCGGGGTGGCACCTGCGGCAAGCGCAGAGCCGATAAAAGGAATTTGCAAACCAAGTGCCAGTCCAGTACTGACGGCTGTTGTGCCAACAATAAACTGACGACGTGAAGGATTCGGGACGCGTGCATTCATGGTTGACCCCTTAAGCTTTAGCGACTGAGTGAATCGCGGCGCGAACTTCTTGGAAGCTGCCGCAACGACAAATGTTGGTGATCGCCGCATCAATATCGGCATCAGTAGGCTTAGGTTTTTTAGCCAGCAAATCAGTCGCTGCCATCAACATACCTGACTGACAAAACCCACACTGAGGAACTTGATGATCGATCCAGGCTTGCTGCAGCTGTGTCAATTTGCCATCTTTGGCCAGGCCTTCAATCGTTTGAATTTGTTTGCCCACAGCGACACTCACAGGCAACACGCACGAGCGAATGGCTGCGCCATCCATCATGATCGTACAGGAGCCACATTGAGCAATGCCGCAACCGTACTTTGTGCCGGTCAGACCGACTTGCTCTCGAATGACCCACAAGAGTGGGGTATTTGGATCGACATCCACGCTATGCGCTTTGCCGTTTACGATCAACTGAATCGCCATCGAGAGACTCCTGAAAATTGAGCAAGAAAGTTTAGAAACAAATAACTAACGAATATGGCGCGAGTGTATCGCCAAAAAATGAACCCGTCAGTCACAACCTTACAGAATAAAACCCCCGTCTTACGCCAAGGTCAAACCATGCTTGCGCAAGGGCAGATCTCTTGCGGGTTTACCCGTAGCTGCGAAGATTGCGTTCAAGACTGCGGGCCCGACAACACAGATCGTAGGCTCGCCAACACCCCCCCAGAAGTCGTGTGTCGGCACCAACACGCACTCGACCTTCGGCGTATCCTTAAGTTTTGCTAAGGGATACGAGTGGTAGTTGTTTTCTTTGACTTGCCCGTTTTCAATCGTGATGTCTTCATTAAAAATTGCAGATAAAGCCATGACAACCGAGCCCTCAATCTGGGCTTTGACCTGCGAAGGGTTCACAAAGTGCCCCGAATTCAAAGCAAACACCATGCGATGCACTTTGACCTGACCGCTGGCCGACACCGACACCTCAGCGGTGGCTGCCGAGTAGCTGCCATAGCCCATAAACTGCGCAATGCCGCGATGCTGTCCTGCCGGTAGCGGCTTACCCCAATCACCTTTCTCAGCAACCGCATCTAAGACAGCGAGGTGTTTGGGATGGTTTTTCATGAGATCGCGACGAAACGCCAAAGAATCACGGCCGGCTGCACGCGCGCACTCTTCAATGAAGCATTCCATGTAAATACCGTTTTGATTGGTATTGACGCCCCGCCACGGTCCAACCGGCACATGACTATTGCGCATCACGTACTCGGTTAAGAGCGACGGAAAGGTGTAACCCAATTGCGCATCGCCCGGCGCTTCGTAAAACCCTTGCAGTTGCCGCACATCTTTATTGTTTCTAATGGCTGACGGGTTTAAATAAGCATTGATTGACTGGCCAGAGACGCGAACATGAAACCCCGTTAAATTACCTTTGTCATCAAGACCTGCAGACATCTTGGCCATCGAAATCGGGCGAAAGAAGTCGTGTGTCATATCCTCTTCGCGACTCCAGACCATCTTAATCGGAATGTTCGGGTACAACTTGGCAATCGCCACGGCGTGATGCATAAAATCTTGTGTACCGCCGCGTCGGCCAAGCCCACCGCCCAAGTCCATCGTCTTGATGTCACAATTTGCCAAGGGCAGACCCGACGCTTCAGACAGCGCGGCCATCGAGGCTTCGGCGTTTTGCGTCGGCACCCAAGCGTAGGCGCGATCACCGCTAATCTGCACGACGCAATTCATCGGCTCCATCGTGGCATGAGCCAAAAACTGGCTGCTGTACACCGCCTCAACTTTTTTGGCTGAGGCTTTGATGGCGGCCAGTGCGTCACCTTCTTTACGCTGCCAATAGTCGCCCTCGGCGCCCAAACCATCTTTTAAGGCTGCCGCGATTGTCGTGCTCGAGACCTTTGCGTTCTGACCTAAATCCCAATCAATCAAAAGATTATCCAAGGCGTTTTTTGCACGCCACCACGTGTCAGCCACCACAGCCACAGTTGAATCATTGACTTTGACCACACCTTTCACACCGCGCATGGCTTTGACCTTTGATTCATCAAAGCCCACGAGCTTGCCGCCGAACACCGGGCAGCTTTTGACTGCTGCGCATAACATTCCTGGGAGACGTAGGTCGATACTAAAGACCTTGGCACCGTTCACCTTATCTGCGGTATCCAACCGCGCAACAGCAGTCCCTGCAATCTTCCAGTCTTGAGGCTTTTTCAAAACAATCGATTTTGCTTCGGGGGGCGTTAGCTTTGCCGCCGCATCAGCGACCTTGCCGTAGCTCACGGTACGTTTTGTCTGGGCATGCGTGATGACGCCTTGGCTGACCGTTAATTCTGACACAGGCACTTTGAACTGCTCAGCAGCCGCTTGCAAAAGCATCAACCGCGCCGCAGCACCACCGCGGCGCACATAGTCGTGCGAATCACGAATACCCCGGCTACCGCCAGTCGCCATTGCACCCCAGGCACGCTTGCGGGCTAAATTTTGCCCCGCAGAAGGCGCTTCATAGGTCACTTTTTTCCAGTCGCAGTCAAGCTCTTCGGCGACCAACTGGGCTAGTCCTGTGCGCGTGCCCTGCCCCATTTCAGAGCGAACGATACGAATCACCACGGTATCGTCGGGTTTAATCACCACCCACAGGTTCACCTCGTCAGCAGTCAACGCAGGCGCAGTGGCCTGTGCCAGGGCTGGACGCGCATGCATCAACCCAAGTGCCAGACCTGCGCCAACGGTGGCGGTGCCGATCAAAAACTGTCGACGAGCAGGGTGTAAAGGGCTGTTGGCTAGACGCTTGACATTGCGTGTTGCGCCAGGGGCCTTACTGATGTGGTTTGTCATGGTCAGCCTTCTTATGCTTTAGTAACGCCAGTGGTTGCGTAATCATTTAACACGTCGGCCAATTGTTTTTGGCCCGCCGCGACATGGATACCGTCACGGATACGTTGATAGGTGCCGCAGCGACAGATATTGGTCATCGCAGCGTCAATATCAGCATCGGTGGGCTTGGGCACGCGCTTGAGCAGGGCGACCGCGGCCATGACCTGACCCGACTGACAGTAGCCACACTGGGGGATATCAAGCGCAATCCAGGCCTGTTGGATCGCATGGCTGGAGTCTTTAGAGAGCCCCTCGACGGTGGTGATCGCCTGACCGGCAGCACTGGCCACCGGGATCGAACACGAGCGCACCAATTCACCGTTCAGTTGCACAGAACAGGCGCCACATTGAGCGACACCGCAGCCATATTTAGTACCAGTCAACCCGAGCACTTCTCGCAACGCCCACAACAAAGGCATATCTGGTTCAACGTCAATATTGTGAACGGTGCCGTTTACTTTGAGTTCCATGAACAGTGCCCCAAGTCAGAAGAATGACGGTCGAATATACCCGAGCGCATCACTTAAGTCAGCAGAGTTTTTATAGACCTTAAAACATGTTTAATATTTTTAGACAGACGGCTTCTTCACACACCAAGAGTGATGCGCCTAGGGCATATCGCGGTACTTCAAGTGTCAAAAAACCGCAATGTTTCTAGAACCACTCTGGGCGCCAGGCACTTAATGCATATGTAAACGTGCAAAACTCTCAAAATCATGTGCAGGGATTGGCCGGCTATACAAATACCCTTGAAACGCCAGGCAACCGATATCTTGCAAGAACTCTTGCTGCCCTAAGGTTTCTACGCCCTCGGCTATGACCTCTAAACCCAAAGAGTGTCCAAGCGTCACGATGGTGCGTGCGATCGCCGCACCGTGGGCATCGGTCAACATATCGCGCACAAACGACTGATCGATTTTGAGCTGATCAAGCGACAAGCGCTTCAAATAATTGAGCGACGAATAGCCCGTACCAAAGTCATCCAGCGACACCGCGATACCAATATCTTTAAGCGAAGCAATCTTGCGATTAACATCACCCAAATCATTGACAAGCATGCTTTCAGTAAGTTCGAGCTTCAGCCGTTCGGGTGGTGCTCCACTGGCTTTTAGCGCACTCAGCAAACACTCAACTGAGCTAAGATCATGAACAGTGCAGGCGCTATGTATCCCTACCCTCAACAGGGTGGTGTTGCGCGCCTTGGGTTAAAGAGCAAACTGAAAACAACTCGAGACAGTCAACATGAAAAATCAACACGTAATTTTGGTCAGCCGCCCAACCGGTTGGGTGACCCCTGAAAACTTCAAACTCGTTGATGCAGACATGCCTGTGCCAACCAACAACCAAGTCCTGATTCGTAACCAATGGTTATCGCTTGACCCCTATATGCGCGGTCGCATTTCTGATGCAAAGTCTTACGCACAGGGCGTCAATCCAGGCGAGGTCATGGTGGGTGGTGCGATCGGTGAAGTGATTGAATCCAACTCGCCAGACTTCAAGGTTGGTGAAACTGTCTTGGCTGCCACCGGCTGGCGACTCTATGGCACGATCAACGCCAAAGGTGTGACCAAAATTGATACCAGTAAAGTCAGTCCAACCGCTTACTTAGGTATCCTTGGTATGCCTGGCATCACAGCCTGGACCGGTCTGATTGATATCTGCCAACCAAAAGCAGGCGAAACCGTCGTGGTTGACGCTGCCTCGGGCGCTGTGGGTAGTGTGGTGGGGCAACTTGCCAAACACGTTGGCTGTCGGGTGGTTGGTATCGCAGGTGGCGCTAAAAAGTGTCAGTACGTTGTAGACGAGTTGGGCTTTGACGCCTGCATCGATCACCGCGCCAGTGACTTTGCCGAACAACTTGCGGCAGCCCTACCTAAAGGTATCGACTGCCTGTTCGAAAACGTTGGTGGCGAAATTTTTGAACGCTTACTCACTCACATGAATACCTTTGGTCGAATCGCGCTGTGCGGCATGGTGTCTGAGTTCAATCGCGATCCTCATGCTTACCATACGCTGCGCGCCATTTTGGTCAGCCGCTTACGCGTGCAAGGTTTTATCGTGTCAGACAAACTCGACACCTGGCCAGCGATTCGTTCGCAGCTTTACGACCTAGTGGTCGCAGGCAAGCTGAAGTTTCGCGAATCAGTTGCGCTCGGCCTTGGCAGCGCACCCGAGGCACTTGTCGGTATGCTCAAGGGCGAGAATTTTGGCAAACAACTTGTGAAGTTGGTGTAACGCACTGACTGTGGCTGCCATGATGCCCTAGCGCCGTTTGGCGCGCAGCGCGCATGGCGTTTACCCGGGGCGAGCTGTGCTACAACACGCCGCCCACATTAAATAGTGCCATCAAGCCGAGTACGACAAACAACCCGGCTGCAATCAAATGCACAGTGCGCATTGGCACGATGCGTGTCACGCGCTCGCCCAACAGCACGGCCGGCACGTTGGCCAGCATCATGCCAAAGGTGGTGCCAATGACCACTGTAACGAGTGACGAATACTGAGCCGCCAAAGCAACCGTCGCAAATTGCGTTTTGTCGCCCATCTCGGCTAAAAAGAAAGCGATCAACGTTGTGAGAAAGACCCCGCCCTTCTGTACCGCTTGCGTGTCATCGAGTTTGTCAGGGATCAGGATCCAACCCGCCATCGCCAAAAACGAGACACCTAAAATCCAACGCATCACCTGTGGCCCAACCCAGTGCATCAGCCATGAACCCAAGGCACCTGCGACACCATGATTGAGTAGCGTTGCCACCAGAATACCCAAGATAATCGGCACAGGTTTACGAAAGCGTGCCGCTAGCACCAAGGCCAGTAACTGCGTTTTGTCGCCCATCTCTGCGAGCGCGACAATACCAGTGGACATCAAAAAAGCTTCAATCATTTTTTACCTGAGTGGCGACTTGAGTTGAAATGCTCGTTGAACGAACAAGTCGAAAGACCCGTTGAACACTTGAGTCGAAAGACTCGTTGAAAGAATGAGACGTCGATCAGCAGACGCACTTACCTTATAAAAATCGATCTAGGATACGGCGGCTATTCTTATCAAGTGCCTGCATATCAGGCAAGATAAACCTGAGGCCATGACTATCAGTAATGATCAGCGTCGAACCAGTTAACCGTCGGATATCTTCTTCGCCCTTGAGGATCAGCTTTGTGGCACCCCGATCAGTCACGATATCCCAAGTGCTGGGCGTTGAAAGCGTTGACACACTGACAATCCGTTGAATCGTCGGCATCATCTCGCGCAAAGCGATCTCTTCGGTGATCAACTCACGCATCTCTTGGGGTAATGCACTGAGCTCATCTACCCAAGCGATTTCTTTGCCTTCTGTACTCATGAACGCCACAAACTGCTCGGGTGCTTGCAACGGAAACGCACGCACCGGCACGACCCCTTCAAAGACACGTCCGTCTTGAAGCGTGACCAACAGGCGACCCGCTTGATTACGCGTTAACAAAAAATCAGACATCTGCGGCCCCTTGTCGATTATCGGGGGCAGCGGCTGGCAAAGGAGCAGGCTTGGCGTCTGCAACAACCTTGCTGGCAGAGGTTTCGAGCGGGCTCTGGATCACAACACCTTCAACTCCGGTCAGGCGCGACTGAGCCTGGTACAAATCGTGGTACGCGCCGCCGCGAGCCAGTAAGTCGTCATGGTTACCAATCTCGACAATCTCGCCACGATCAAGCACGACCAAACGATCGGCCTTGCGCAAGGTACTCAAGCGATGTGCGATCGCAATTGTGGTGCGACCTTGAATCAGGTTATCCAGAGCTTCTTGGATCTCCATCTCGGTGGTGGTGTCAACCGATGAGGTCGCTTCATCCAAAATGAGAATCCGTGGATCAATCAGTAGCGCGCGCGCGATTGAGATACGTTGACGCTCGCCGCCAGACAGCGCTTGACCTCGTTCGCCGACGAGTGAATCGTATCCTTGAGGCAGTCGCAAAATAAACTCGTGCGCACGCGCTGCACGCGCCGCCGCGACAATCTCTGAACGCGTTGCCTCAGGTTTACCGTAGGCGATGTTTTCAGCAATCGTGCCGAAAAACAAGAACGGCTCTTGCAACACCAAACCAATGTTTCGCCTGAACGAGGCAAGCGAGTAGGCTCGGATATCAACGCCGTCCACTTTGATCCCACCCTCGGTGACATCATAAAAACGGCAAATCATATTCACCAGCGAACTCTTGCCCGAACCGCTGTGACCCACTAAGCCGATCATCTCGCCCGCGCCGATACTTAAATTGACGTTGCGCAATACCGTTCTGCTGCCGTAGCGAAAGCCAACATTGCTCAACTCAATACGCCCTTCTACACGCTCAAGCGGCACGGGACGCTGTGCATCGGGCACGCTCGACACGTGATCCAAAATATCAAAAATACGCTTGGCTCCAGCAGCCGCTTGCTGCGTGTGCGACACAATGCGGCTCATTGAATCTAGTCGCGTGTAAAACCGGCCGATATAAGCCAAAAAGGCTGCCAGTACGCCAACCGTGATGGTGCTACTTGCCACCTGTGAAATACCGAAAATCCAAACCACCAGCAAGCCAATTTCAGTTAAGAAAGTCACAGAGGGCGCAAAGAGTGCCCACACTTTATTGATACGATCGTTGACCGCGAGATAACGGTCATTCGCTTCGCGAAACCGCGCGACTTCGCGGTGCTCTTGCGCAAACGCTTTGACCACCCGAATACCCGGAATCGTGTCAGCCAGCACGTTGGTCAGTTCGCTCCAAGAGCGATCAACCTTTTCAAAACCAAAGCGCAAACGATGGCGCACCAAGTGAATCATCCAGATAATCACTGGTAACGGGATGAGCGTGGTCAGCGCCAACCATGGATCAATCGAGATCAAGATACATGCCGTCATCACGATCATCAGCACGTCGTTGGCAAAATCAAGCAAATGCAACGACAAAAAGATATTAATGCGATCGGTTTCACTGCCAATGCGCGCCATCAAGTCACCGGTGCGCTTACCGCCAAAGTATTGCAATGACAGCGTTTGCAGGTGACTGAAGGTGGCGGTGCGCAGATCAGCGCCGATTCGTTCGCTCACCCAAGCAAGCAAGTAGGTACGGGCCCACCCAAGCAGCCAAGCCAACAACCCCGCGACCACCAGCCCAGTTAAGTACAACGCCACCAAATCGTAGTTAATCGGCTTGCCATTTTGAAACGGAATCAAAATGTCATCCATCAACGGCATGGTCAGATACGGTGGCACCAGTGTTGCCGCCGTCGAGAGCAAGGTCAGAATAAAGCCGACAATCAGAGGCAATTTGTAAGGCCGAGCAAAACGCGCCAAACGCAACAGCGCCCAAGTATCACTCGGCCCCGCCTGCTCAGTGTCACAAACAGCACACTCATCCTGGTCAAGCGCGAAAGGCGTACCGCAGGTTGGGCAAGAGGCAGCAGTGCTCTGCTGTGTATGCAGAGGGTCTGCTAGTTTTTGCTGAAGTTGAGTGAAGAGCTCGATCAGGCGACCCACCGCAGGCGACATGCCAAGCGTGTGACGCCAGACACTTAAGCGCAGCGCCCCTTCAAAGAGCTCGATGGTACCGACCCCCGCGTGGTCGCGATGCTGCAATAGTTGCGTGGTGGTAATCGGGAAAACAGCCCAGTCATGCGCCATCGACTCGCGCGATACCAATCGACTGGGCGTCAAAAACAAGATGCCCGCAGAGAATTGCAAATTCGAATCGAGATCGGGTTCGAGCCAGGCTAAGACTTTTTCGCCCGGTTCTAGCAAAGACTTGATCGCAACGGCCCAAGCCGTCGGCAGCGTTGACTCAAACGCAGGGTCGGCGGTTGGAAGGGGTGTCATCTAGGCGGCACGCGTTGCCCATCAGTCGGCACGAACAACTGCAGCGGGAAGCGCTTCATTAGGGGCCAACAAGTTCGATTGAAAAATTCGATTGAAGTGAATCTTGCAAGTATAACGACCAACGCCCACCGAAACTACTCTTAGCCTCGTAAGTTGCTCTTGTTTGGCGATTTTGCTGCGATAATGATGGATTCAAGGTATTGTTGCGACGCAACAAATGATGTAATGACAACTAAAAGCAAGATCGTGTTCGAGCAAATCGTCAATTTGCTAGGGCCCAACAGTTGGACCTATCGCCCAGTGCTCGAGGCATGGGTAGATTTTGCCGCGATTGAAAACCACCCGCCAACGCACAAGACCGCCGCTTTAGCGCGATTACTCGCCTGGGTGCCCGAGTTGGCACAATCGCATCTAAACCCCGAAGCCTCGCCCGGTACGCAAGGCACTCTAGCCGCGGGGCTCTGGTCGCCTCAGATACTCGAGCATCTGACCCTCACCTTGCAGTCGCTAGCAAATATGCCTGGTGGCTTTGGTGATACACATCAAACCTCTGAACCAACCCTGTATAAAGTCGTCGTACGCGCGTGGCACCCAAGCGTGACCACCTACGCACTGCACGCCGCTCGCGACTTGCTTGAAGCGGCTTTTAACGATGCTCAGGCTAACGTCGACGCCACGATCGCGCGTCTGCAAGACCTGCGCCACAAGCATTGCCTGGGCCCCAGCACCGCCTGCATCGTCGACGCCGCCGATGACCGCGATATCCCGGCCATCAGACTCAATACTGGCAACCTATTACAACTTGGCTACGGCATCAATCAACGGCGTATCTGGACAGCCGAAACCGATCGCACCGGAGCCATCGCCGAAACCATCTCGCGTGATAAAGATCTCACGAAATCTTTACTGCAAGCCTGCGGCGTCCCTGTCCCCACCGGTCAGGCTGTCGACTCCGCCACTGAGGCTTGGGAGGCAGCGCAAGAGCTCGGCGTTCCAGTTGTCGTTAAACCGAGCGACGGCAATCATGGGCGCGGGGTCTTCACCAATCTCAGTACGCAGCAAGAAATCGAACAAGCCTACAACGTTGCCGTTCAAGAAGGCTCGGGCGTGTTGGTTGAACGCTTTATTTTGGGACAAGAGCATCGCCTACTGGTGGTGGGTGGCAAATTGATTGCCGCAGCCAAGGGTGAATATGCACAAGTGACGGGCGACGGCGTCAGTTCGATCAAAACGCTAATTGATACGCAACTCAACGCCGATCCGCGTCGTGGTCACGAAGAAGACCAACCATTAAATTATGTGCGACTCGACTCGGCGGCCCAACTAGAAATTGCCCGACAAGGCTATACACCGCAAACGATTTTGTCACTGGGGCAACAGGCTGTCATTCAACGCAACGGCAACGTTGCGGTTGACTGCACCGAGCTGGTGCATCCCGATGTCGCCGCCCTCGCCTGCACGGCAGCACGCATCGTGGGGTTAGATATCGCCGGGATCGATCTCGTGGCACTCGATATTTCAAAGCCCTTACAACAACAGGGCGGTGCAATTGTTGAAGTCAATGCGGGGCCTGGCTTGCTGATGCACTTAAAACCTGCCACTGGCACACCGCGTCAAGTTGGGCGCGATATCGTCGCGCACAGTTTTGCGCTTGGTGACATGGCGCGCGTACCAGTGATCGGCATCACAGGCTCGCAAGGCAAAACCATGACGGGTAAGCTGCTGTTTCGCCTGTTGACACTACATGGCTGGCGCTGTGGCCTCGCCAGCAGTGCCGGGCTATTTGTAGACAAACGACTCTTGCACAGCGGTGACTGCGCCAATTTTGAAAATGCGCGACTGGTTCTCATGAACCGTGAAGTGCAAACCGCAATTATTGAAAATGGTGCACACCAGTTACTCAGCGAAGGCCTAGCCTACGAGCGCTGCGAGGTTGGCATCATCACCCAGATTGACTGGGCAGAAGACCTAGACGCCTACAAAATTCACAGTCACACCGAACGCGTCAAGGTGTACCGCACCCAGATGGACGTCATCCTGCCCAAAGGCATGGCGGTGCTCAATGCCGACGACCCACACATTGTTGAGCTTGCGCGCCATTGCGATGGCCAAATCACTTGGCTCTGTCTAGCGGGCGACGCCCCACTGATCCAAGCGCACCTTGCGCAAGGTCAGCGTGTTGTGTCGCTGATCGACGGTAAGCTGGCCTTGCTAGAGGGCACGCGCCAATACGTGCTTTGCTCAATCGACGCGATCGGCATCACCAAACTCGGGACGGATACGACGCAAACCTATAACGCGCTGGCCGCCGCTGCGGCGGCCTGGGCGCTTGGGCTGACCCCGGATTTAATTCACGCTGGCTTACTCAGTTTTGATCCGAATACTGCAGTGCCTCAATAATCACAGGAAATTGTTATGGATGTCTCTCGTATTCGTGCCCTCCGCGGGCCAAATTTATGGACACGGTTAACTGCCATCGAGGCAGTCGTGACCTGCACCGATCGCGAGGCCAACTTAGACCAGTTGCCAGAATTTTTGACGCAGCTGCGTGCCCGCTTTCCTGATGTCAAATCTTTGCGCCCCTTCGGTCACAAAGACCCAATCACGATGGCGCATGCACTCGAGGCAGTGAGCTTAGGCTTACAGGCTGCTGCGGGCTGCCCCGTAGCCTTTGGTCAAACAATGTCAACGCCCGAACACGGTGTCTTTCAAATCGTCTTTCAGTACACCGAAGAACCCGTTGGTAGACTAGCATTGGATCTGGCCCAGACTTTATGCGTGGCGGCATTGAATAACGAGCCGTTTGACATTACTCAGGCACTATCGCGTTTGCGTGAACTCGACGAAGACGTTCGACTCGGACCCAGCACAGGTTCAATCGTCAACGCTGCGACCGCGCGCGGGATTCCCTATCGTCGACTCACTGAAGGCAGTTTGGTGCAGTTTGGTTGGGGCAGTAAACAACAGCGTATTCAAGCCGCAGAAACTGGCAACACAAGCGCCATCGCTGAAGCGATTGCACAAGATAAAGATCTGACCAAAATGTTGCTCGAGGCAGCCGGCGTGCCGGTACCACGTGGTTTTGTCGTCGAAGATGAAAATGAAGGCTGGGACATCGCCAATAAAATTGGCTTACCCGTGGTGGTCAAGCCGCGCGACGGCAATCAAGGCAAAGGGGTCGCCGTCAATATCGAAACCCGCGAGCAATTAAACGCAGCGTTCAAGGTCGCCTCAGAGATCAGCCGCGATGTGATTGTTGAGCAATATATTCCTGGTCACGACTTTAGAATGTTGGTGATTGGCAATCAACTTGTAGCCGCGGCACGACGCGATCCTCCTACCGTCATTGGTGATGGCAAACACACCGTGGCGCAACTCGTCGATCAGGTCAACGCAGACCCACTGCGCGGAGACGGCCACGCCACTGCATTAACCAAAATCCGCTTTGATGAGATTGCTTTGGCCACACTCGCCACGCAAGGGCTCGACGCTCAATCCATTCCTGAAAAAGGCAAGCGCGTCTTGCTGCGAAATAATGCCAACTTAAGCACTGGCGGCAGCGCAACCGATGTCACCGACGAGGTGCATCCCGAACTTGCGGCTCGCATGGTCACTGCTGCCCAAATGGTCGGCTTAGATATCGCGGGTGTCGATCTCGTTGCCGAAACCATCTTAAAACCGATGGAAGAGCAGCGTGCCGGCATTGTCGAAATCAACGCGGCACCGGGCTTGCGTATGCATTTAAGCCCCTCGTTTGGCAAACCACGCCAAGTCGGCGAAGCGATTATTTCAAGCATGTTTGCTGCAGGCGACAACGCGCGCATACCCGTTGTCGCAGTCACTGGCACCAATGGCAAAACGACTACCGTACGTCTAACGTCGCATCTGCTGCGTACCAGCGGAAAACGCGTTGGCATGACCAATTCAGATGGCGTGTATATTGAGCAACGCTGCATCGACACGGGCGACTGTAGTGGGCCACGCAGTGCGCGCAACGTACTGCTGCATCCTGATGTTGACGCCGCTGTGTTTGAAACGGCCAGAGGCGGAATTTTGCGCGAGGGCTTAGCCTTTGACCGCTGCGATGTCGCGATTGTCACCAATATCGGCGTGGGTGACCATCTCGGAATGAACTTTATCAATACCGTTGACACACTTGCCCTGCTCAAGCGAGTCATCGTTCAAAACGTGGCACCCCACGGTACAGCGGTGCTCAACGCCGCCGATCCCATGGTGGCAAAAATGGCAGAGGCCTGCCCCGGCACGGTTATCTTTTTTAGCCTTGACCGCCTTCATCCGGTTCTGAACACTCATCGAGCTCAAGGTAAACGTGTGGTGTTCTGCGACAACGGCCAACTCGTTTGCAGCGAGGCAGGGCAAGACCATTCAATCGCGTTAAGTGCCATCCCCCTGACGCGCAACGGTACGATTAGTTTTCAAATCGAAAATGCCATGGCGTCGGTCGCTGCGGCCTGGGCCCTGGGGCTTAGCTGGAAAACAATCGAAGCCGGCATGGCCACCTTCGTCAACGACGCCCAGACCGCCCCCGGGCGCTTTAACGTCTTTGACTATCGCGGCGGCACGATCATTGCCGACTACGGTCATAACCCCGATGCTGTTCAAGCGCTTGTGCAGGCGATTGAAAGCATGCCCGCCACCAAGCGCACTGTCGTCATTAGTGGAGCGGGCGATCGACGCGACGAAGATATCTCTCGCCAAACCGAGATTTTGGGCGAAATTTTTGACGAAGCGATTTTGTACCAAGATCAGTGCCAACGCGGACGCGAGGATGGTGAGGTCTTAGCGTTACTGCAATTAGGCTTAAAACATGTCTCGCGCACAAAAGAGATTCAAGAGATTCGCGGCGAGTTTCTTGCCATTGACACTGCGTTAGCCAAACTGAAACCGGGTCAGCTTTGCCTGATTTTGATTGATCAAGTGCAAGAAGCGCTTGATCACATCGCTAAGAGAATCGCCGAAGACCAGAATTAAAAAACCACGCTCTCTTCGTATTGAAGAGAGCGTGGCGGGATGACCTGTTCAAACCTCGTTGTCTAAAGAGAACTGCTAGCCACTGTCACGAGAAGCAGTGAAGCGTAGGCTCGCTTGCTCGTCAAGTTTGCGCGCTAAAAAAGAAGCTTTTAAGATTTCGCTTTGTCGCCAGCACCACCAGCAGCGAACGGAAACGCCGGAAACATCGCACGAGCCTGCTCTTGCAGTTTGTCTTGCATCTGCCCGAACAAATCCTTGCTTTGCTCAACGTATGAATTCATCATATTTTGCATGACCGGTGTTTGGCCACTCATAAATTGAGTCCAAGCCTCGGGCGACAATTGGGTATTCCCAAACAAACCTTTCGATTGATCTGCTAGGCGATCTTGCACTTCCATAAACGTCTGGATATTTTTTTCGAGGTAAGTACCCATCATCCCTTGCATGGCATGACCATAAAATCGAATGACCTGAGCCAGCATGACCGACGAAAACATCGGCATACCACCGCTCTCTTCTTCGAGAATAATTTGGAGCAAAATACTACGCGTAAGATCTTCTGCAGACTTGGCATCTACGACTTTAAAGATCTCACTTTTAAGCACTAACTGTTTAACATCTGCCAACGTGATGTAGGTGCTAGTTTGCGTGTCGTACAGACGACGATTAGGATATTTTTTTATCAGACGTACGGATGCGTCTGTTGCCGCTTCGGTCATGCATGCCTCCAAAAATAACTATGTCATAACAAACGATAGGTTGTTAGCAGCGCCAACAACCTACGGCCTTAACCCATGTGCAAACCACCGTTCAACGAAAAATCAGCACCGGTTGAAAACCCTGATTCTTCTGATGCAATCCACGCCACAATCGAGGCAATTTCTTCAGGACGCCCAAGTCGCTTCACCGGAATCGTTGCGACAATTTTTTCAAGAACTTCGGGGCGTATTGCACGCACCATATCGGTGCCAATATAACCGGGCGACACCGTATTGACTGTCACGCCTTTACTGGCAACCTCTTGCGCAAGCGACATCGAAAAACCATGGATCGCCGCTTTCGCGGTGGCGTAATTCGATTGCCCAAACTGACCTTTTTGCCCGTTAACCGAACTGATATTGATGATGCGACCAAAACCGCGATCGACCATGGCTTCAATCACTTGTTTCGTCACGTTAAACAAACTATTCAGATTCGTATCCATCACGGCTCGCCAGTCGTCGGCCGACATTTTACGAAATACGCCATCGCGTGTGATCCCAGCATTGTTCACCAGAATATCGACTGGGCCATGCTCAGCCACGACCGCTTTAAACGCAGCTTCACATGAGTTCCAGTCTGAGACATTACCGACAGAGGCATAAAACTTATAGCCGAGTGCTGCTTGCTCGGCCAACCATTGTCCGTAGTCACGGCTCGGGCCACAACCCGCAACAACCGTCATTCCTTCTTTTGCCAACCGCTGACAAATAGCAGTCCCGATCCCACCCATTCCACCGGTTACATACGCTAGCTTTGCACTCATCCTCATCTCCTTTTGCCGCGCTGACACGGCATTGACCAACGCTAGACTGCTCGAACCTTGACGTAAGACCCCGGAGCTTTTTCAAGCACGGGATATGATTGATTACCCAATGTTTTTGAAGCTTTGACACGCTTGCCGCTGTGAGTTGCCAACCAGTCGCCCCAGTCACGCCACCAACTGCCAGGATACTCAGTCGCTTGCGCAAACCATTTTTCAGCAGCTTGACCCTTGACAGGTTTGTCGGCAACCCAATAGTTGCGCTTGTTTTTTGCTGGTGGATTAATCACCCCAGCGATATGCCCCGAGGCACCTAGCACAAAGCGATTAGGGCCAGGAAAAATTTCCGTCGAGGCAAACGCCGAGTGCCACGGCACAATGTGATCTTCGCGCGAACCGTAGAGATAAGTCGGCACTTTGACTTTACGCAAATCGATTGGCACGCCGCAGCTTGTCAGCGCATTGGGTTGGCTTAATTTATTTTCGAGATAAGTATTTCGAAAATACCACGTGAAAAATGGCCCAGGCAAATTCGTGCTGTCGCCGTTCCAGAACAATAAATCGAAGGCAACCGGCGACTCGCCCTTTAAATAATTGGATACGACGTAATTCCAGACCAACTCGTTGGGTCGCAGAAATGAAAACGTGGTGCCAAGCTCGCGCGCCGACATCAAACCACCGTGTCCGATTTGTTGCTCGCGCAGGCTGGCATGCTGTTCATCGACAAACACCCCAAGCGGGCCCGTTTCTTTAAAGTCAACCATTGAGGTCAATAGCGTTAAAGACGCCACTGGACTTTGCCCCTTGGCCGCGGCGACAGCCAAGCCTGCGGCAAGCATGGTGCCACCCACACAAAACCCCAACGCATTGATCTTGCTTTGCCCAGAAATCTCTTGCGTCACGTTAAGCGCGGTCAGGATTCCCTCTTGAAGGTAATCATCCCAGGTCGCTTTTTCGATGCCATCCGTATCTTCTGCAAGCGGATTGCGCCAGGACATCAAGTACACGGTAAAGCCTTGTGCGACAGCATCACGTACAAACGAATTTTCGGGTTGCAGATCGAGAATGTAAAACTTATTGATGCAGGGCGGCACCAACAGAATCGGACGCTGATACACCGTCGGTGTTGTAGGCGAATATTGTATTAATTGAAAAAACTTGTTTTGAAAAACAACCGACCCGGCAGAGGTGGCCACGTTTTCACCCACGACAAATTTACTTTCGTCACTTTGTGAAATACGCCCTTTTTGAATATCACCGATTAGATTCGAGACGCCCGCAACGAGAGTTTCGCCGCCAGACTCGAGCAGCGCGGCTTGTGCATCAGGATTGGTCGCCAAAAAATTAGCCGGCGACATCGCGTCGATCCACTGCATCACTGAAAAATGTAACCGGTCTTTGAGCTCTGGCGAGGCGTCTGAAACATCGACCAACTTTTGCATGGCGTTTGCCGACAAAAGGTATAGGTGAGCCATGAGTAAATGCGGCGGGCTCGAGGCCCAAGCCGGCGCGGCAAACCGACGGTCTTTAATCGCCGGCAAATGCCCTTGAGTCGCCTCTTGGGATAATCGTTGCCAAGCTTGCATGAAGTCGTGTTGGACCGACGCGAGCGCCTCTTTTGAAATCCCGGGCGGTGGCGCCAACCCCTCTGGAAACGGAAAATTCACATTGAGACCTTTTTATCTTGTTGGCGGTGTCATCGTGCGCTGCAAGATCCGTATTGTCAACCCCCAAAATACGCTTGACCGGGCAGCCAAAATCAGTCAAATACCGCCTAACCACGCAAGCGTCGCCATCCGTCCCGTCTGGCGATCGCGTCGATACGAAAAAAACTGCCGCTGCGAGTCATTTACCGTACACAGGCCACTATTTTCGACCTGTGTCACGCCCATTTGCGCAAGACGCCAACACGCTAGACCCGCTAAATCTGCACGCCATTTGCCTGGTTCAAGGGGGTCTGGCAAAAAATACCCCGCCTGCTCAGCGCCCTTGCCCTGAAAAGCCACCCGGACATCCTCGCCCACCTGAAAAGCTTGCGCGCCGATACCGGGGCCGACCCAAGCACGCCAACCTGACGCCGTCGGGAGCTTGGCTTGCATCAACTGCAAGGTCGCCTCTAATACGCCGGCGGCAAGGCCTTTCCAGCCAGCATGGGCCACCCCAACGACGGTACCAGCCTGATCCGCCAGCACCACCGACAGGCAATCAGCCGTCAACACCGCCAACACCCGCCCTGGCGTGGTAGTGACCGAGGCATCGGCCGCCGGAGGCCCTTGGTTGACCTCAAATAGCTGTGGGTCGTCTGCATCTACCACGCGAACCCCGTGCACTTGCTTGAGCCAGGCAGGTTCGGTGGGTAGCAGTTGTCTCAGGCGCTTGCGATTTTCATGCACGCTGGCAGGGTTGTCCGGGGTGCCAAGACCCAAGTTGAACGTGTCGTAAGGCGGCGTGCCCACTCCGCCACCGCGGGTCGTACAAAAGAGTTGAACACCCTGCCAAGCTTGCTTTGGCCGGATCAGGGGAAGAGCGGACTGAGTGGTTGAAGACATAATGGGCACTGAAAGAGTGACTGACGGCGACGGCTGCAGGTTGGGCACTTAAAGTTTGGCTTGCGACACTAAGCGCATCGCGGACACTAGGACTTCCAGCTGATATGTTCGATGACCTTGAGCATATCAGCTGCAGGCGCGGCCGTAAATTCGACCATTCCTGCGCCGCTGGGATCCTCAAACCTCAATTGATGTGCGTGCAACATCTGCCGGGCGGCACCTTCAATGGCCCGACCACCGTACAACGTGTCACCCAAGAGAGGGTGCCCCAAACTCGCCAAATGGGCTCGAATCTGGTGTGTTCTGCCAGTTTCTAGCCGACAAGTCACTTCAGAAATATTCGAGCCACCATATTCGCCCACCCTGACAAGCTGATAGTGTGTCACCGCGGTTTTGGGTGCGCTCAGGCTATCGACTGACATACGCACTGGCACTTTGGGGTCTCGTCCGATCGGGCGGTCTATCGTGCCCTGCTCAAGCATGCGCCCATGAGCCAGCGCCAAATACTGGCGCCCCATGGTGCGAGCCTGTAACTGACGCACTAAATGGGTTTGTGAGACCTCGTTTCGTGCAATCACCAGCAATCCTGACGTGTCTTTATCCAGGCGATGCACGATTCCGGCACGCGCAACGTGAGTCAATTCGGGATAGCGGTGCAGCAAGCCATTGAGCAAGGTTCCCGACCAATTCCCCGCGCCGGGGTGTGTCACCAGCCCAACCGGCTTATTGACAACAATCCAATTGACCGTTTCACCTAGTACATCAAAATCAACAGGTTGCGGCACAAAAGCATGATCTTCTGGGGCCGGCTGCTCGTAGACCGTGATCACATCGTCTTCGCGCAGCGTTTGCCTAAGTTTGGCGACTTTACCGTTCACCAGCACGTGCCCGCCCTGAATCCACGTCTGCAACCGGCTTCGAGAATGTTGTGGCACCAGCTGCGCCAGGACCTTATCCAGTCGCTCGAGCGGCATTTCGTCGGTTACCAGAAAAACCTGAGGTTCGTCGTCGGGCGCAATATCTTCAGAAATTGGGGTGTCGGTCATTGGGACTCGTCTTATAATCAGCACAGAATGCTAACACCAAGGATCATTTCGTGATGGGTCGCAACACTATTTCTTTGTTTCAGTCGCGCACTGCAACCACCTGGGCTAACGGGCTCATGGTTTTATTTGTCGCTTTACTGATTGCAGGTTGCGGCACCAAAGGGCCTGAGTACGATCCCACCGCCAGCTGGAACGTCGAGCGCCTGTTTGAAGACGGCAAAGCCGAAATGAACTCGGGCAACTGGCGGCTAGCCAAAGAGCGTTTTATGCAAGTCGAAACGCGCTTTCCGTTCGGTGCCTACGCGCAACAATCGATGTTGAACTTGGCCTATGTGCAATGGAAAGATAAAGAGCCCGAACTGGGTTTGGCCACGCTCGGCCGCTTTCAGCAGCAATATCCCAGCCACCCCGCGACAGACTATGCGCTATACCTGCGCGGCTTGATCAACTTTACGCCCCCAAGTGCGGTGTTTGCCACCGTCACCCGTCAAAATCCCGGAGAGCGTGACCCCAAGGCATTACGCCAGTCGTACGCAGCTTTTAACGAACTTGTTGAGCGTTTTCCTGAAAGCCGTTACGCAACTGACTCACGCAAGCGTCTCGAATGGCTGATCAACACGATGGCCGAAAACGAGATGCTCATCGCGCGTTATTACTACGAACGGTTTGCCTATGTTGCTGCCATCAATCGGGCGCAAGTGGTCATCACCGAGTTTCAAGGCGTGCCTTCCTCTGAACCGGCGCTCTACATCATGATGATGTCTTACGACAAACTGAAGATGACTGATTTGCGCAACGATACCGAACGCGTGTTACTTGCAAACTTTCCGAATACGACCTTAATCGCTAAAGGCTTTCCTGGTAAATACAGTGCCTGGAACCCACTGCGGTTGTTTTGAGAAAGCGGTTAGGCTCTGAAGCCCTAGCCCTTCTGCACAAGGCGAGCCCGCCAGACGGCTTTTCAGTCAGACGGTCAGAGCAAGCGTATCAAGACTCTTGCTCGGCATGGCGTGTATAAAACGCCACGGCCTCATCCAGTGAACGGGTGCGTGCAAAAGGTGGTAAGCCGCGCCACAGCTGCTTGCCATAAGGCTTATCGACAAGGCGCGTATCACCCACCATCAACACGCCCCAGTCGGTTTCGCTTCGAATCAAGCGACCTGCACCCTGTTTGAGCGCAATCGCCGCCTCTGGCAGTTGATATTCCAAAAACGGATTGCCACCACGACTGCGGCAGGCCCGCAAACGTGCTTCAAGCACAGGGTCATCCGGCGGTGCAAAGGGCAGTTTATCAATCGCGACTAAGGTCAGACGATCGCCCTGAACATCAATGCCCTCCCAGAAGCTTGCACTACCGACTAGTACAGCATGATCCAGCGTACGAAACCGTTCGAGTAAGTCACGGCGCGTGCCATTACCCTGCCGCATGAGTGGCCAGGTGATGCCCAGACGGTCATACGCATCACCAATCAAACCGGCCACGCGTTCGACCGCACGCAGCGTGGTGCACAGCACCAGCGCCCCGCCCTGACTCGCTTGAATTAAGGGCATTAGTGTATCGACAAAGGCTGGCAAAAAATCAGCAGATTGCGGTGGCGGCAATTGTTGCGGCACGTACAGTAGCGCCTGAGTCGGATAATCAAACGGCGACTCAAGCCGTAGAGTTTGCGCATCGTCTAAGCCTAAGCGCGAAGTGAAATGTGAAAAATCACGATGCACGGATAGCGTCGCTGACGTAAAGATCCACGCCTGACCGCCTTGCCGATAACGCGAAAACGCTTCAGCAACGGATAAAGGTGCCGCGTGCAAACGCACGTGATGCAAGCCACACTCAACCCAGCGCACGACCTGCTGCAGATCTTCGATGGGCGCACGCGACTCGCGACCAGGCTGCCCCCACTTTGCCAAGCGTTCAGCCAATTCTTGGCAGGTGCGCGCCGCCGCCGCTAGGTCTGGATGTTTTTCTTCGACGCTTGCGAGCATTTTGCCGATTTCGTCGAGTGCCAGCTGTAAGGTTGCTCGCGCAGCGTCAAAGACCTCGGGTTCAGGAAACGCCTCGAAGGTCACACGCTTCGAGGGCATCTGTTCAAGCCCGGCGCAGGCCAAGCGCAACTCGCGAGCGTTGTGCTCAACCCGGCGCGCTTGTTCAGACCAGTTGGTAAGCTCTCGGGCGTGCGCGAGACCAGCAATCTCAATGAGCTTAGCCAGATCCAACAACTGATGGGTTGAGAGGCTGTTGCCCAAGAAACGCGTCGCGGTATCGGGCAATTGATGCGCTTCATCAAACACCACGGTGTCAGCTGCGGGTAGCAAGTCGGTGATGCCCTCGTCGCGCAACATCAAATCAGCCATAAACAAGGCGTGATTAATCACGACCACGTCGGCCTCTTGCGCTTGCCGGCGCGCCTTCAACACAAAGCAATCACGAACATTCGGGCAATCTTGACCCAGGCAATTTTCGCGCGTTGAGGTCACACGCTGCCAGATTTCGGCTTCTTCGGGCACTGAGGGTAAATCAGCACGATCACCCGTGGTCGACTGCTGTGCAAAGGTGTGGATATGGCGCAATTGCTGCACTTCAGCCCGCGACTTTAAGCCACGATCTTCAGTTTGAAATTTTTCAAGGTGATAGTGGCATACATAATTGCCACGCCCCTTCAGTAAGGCAATCGATGCAGGCACACTCAGAGCATCGCGCACACGCGGCAAATCGCGTGCAAACAACTGATCTTGCAAGGTGCGGGTGCCGGTCGAGACCAACACTTTGCCGCCCCCCAGCAATGCGGGTACTAAATAAGCCCAGGTTTTACCGGTGCCGGTGCCGGCTTCAGCGACCAAGGTTGAGCGTTCGGCGATCGTGCGCTCAACCATCTGGGCCAATTCGATTTGTGAAGGTCGCACGCGAAAGCCTGGCGCAATCGCCGCAAGTGGCCCTTCGAGCGAAAAAAGCTGAGAAATCGACTGATCTGACATAAGTGGCACCAAGAATCTAGGCGGATCATACCGCCTCAGCTGAATAAGAAGTCTTAGTGTGGCAAAATCGTCCGTTTGCCTCAGCTAAAAAGCCCTCACTCCAATGACTGAATCGACTTCTGCCAAAACTGCCACCAAAGCCACTGACACAACTGCCGCCACCAAGAAGACCGCGGCTGCGCCTGGTGGGACTGCCACTGTGAGTGCCGCTGTCGCCTCTGCCGGCACACCTGTCACTGCGGGCACTTCTGCAACGTCTGCTAAGTCCTTAACAACAGCAAAAGCCTCTGCGTCTCTTGCAACTTCAGGCCCGCTTGTTGACGCGGGGTCTGTCACGGCAACCTTCAGCGCGCCCGTCACGTCACAAGAGGCTGAGGTGCGGATTGTGGCGCAGTTAGCGCAAGAGCTTGGTATTCGTGCCGCGCAGGTGCTGGCCGTGATTGAATTACTGAACGACGGCTCGACTGTGCCGTTCATCGCCCGCTATCGCAAAGAAGCCACCGGCGGTTTAGATGACACCGTGTTGCGCAATTTAGATACGCGGCTGTTGTACTTGCGCGACCTCGAAGAGCGTCGTGCGGCGATCTTGGCGTCGATTACAGAACAAAACAAACTGACCCCTGAACTTGAAAAGTCGATCCAACAAGCTGACACCAAACAGCGCCTTGAAGACCTCTATGCCCCGTTCAAGGTCAAACGCCGTACCCGTGCGCAGATTGCGCGTGAGGCGGGGCTAGAGCCCCTGGCCGATGGCATTTTGGCTGATCTGCAATGCGATCCAGCCGTACTGGCCACGCAGTACTTCAACGCCGAGGCTAATATCAACGACGTCAAAGCCGCGCTGGATGGGGCCCGCGACATTTTGGCAGAGCGCTACGCTGAAAATGCTGATTTGCTCAGTGACATGCGCACACACTTATGGTCGCATGGGTACCTGTATTCAAAGGTAGCCGACGGCAAAGAAGCCGATGGCGCAAATTTCAGAGACTGGTTTGATTTCAACGAACCTCTGCGCACCCTACCCTCACATCGCATCTTGGCCATGTTGCGTGGCCGTCAACAAGGCGCCCTCGAATTACGCATTGGTCTCGAAGCCAGTCAAGATATTCTGGTGCCACACCCTTGCGTCGAACGCGTTGCCAACTTTTTAAAACTCGGCAAAGATTTGTTCTCAGCAGCGCCGTCTGCGCGTGCCAAGTGGTTAGCAGACGTTGCCCGTTGGACCTGGCGCGTCAAGCTCTTAACCATGTTCGAATCTGAAATGGTCACGCGTCTGCGCGAAAGCGCCGAAACCGAGGCGATCCGCGTGTTTGCAGCCAACTTGAAAGATCTGCTGCTCGCGGCACCTGCAGGCCCGAAGGCTGTGTTGGGTTTAGATCCCGGCATTCGTACCGGCGTCAAAGTCGCTGCGATTGATCACACCGGCAAGGTCGTTGAAACCGCAACCGTGTATCCGTTTGAACCGCGTCGTGATCGCGCCGGTACGCTGGCGGTGTTGGCAACGCTCGCACGCCGTCACAACATCGAACTCGTTGCAATCGGCAACGGCACCGCCTCGCGCGAAACCGAAAAACTTGTGGTCGATTTAATGTCGGCTCAGCCTGATCTTAAATTAACTCGCGTGGTGGTCTCTGAAGCGGGGGCTTCGGTGTATTCGGCCTCTGAGTTAGCCGCGCTTGAATTTCCGGATCTTGACGTGACCTTGCGTGGCGCCGCGTCAATCGCGCGTCGCTTGCAAGACCCACTGGCCGAGCTCGTCAAGATCGAACCTAAAGCCATTGGCGTGGGCCAATATCAGCACGATTTGAATCAGCGCGAACTAGCGCGCTCGCTTGACGCTGTGGTTGAAGACTGCGTCAACGCCGTTGGCGTAGATGTCAACACGGCATCAGCCGCGTTGTTGGCCCGCGTCTCAGGGCTCAACAGCACCTTAGCCAAAAACATCGTCAGCTACCGCGACGAAAAAGGCGCGTTCGCCAATCGCAAGGCGCTTAAAGAGGTTTCGCGTTTTGGTGAAAAAGCCTTTGAACAAGCCGCCGGTTTTTTACGTGTTCAAAACGGTGACAACCCTCTGGATCGCTCATCCGTTCACCCTGAGGCCTATCCAGTGGTTGAACGGATTTTGAAAAAAATTGCCAGCGAGATGAAAGATGTGATTGGCAACCGCGACAAATTAAAAGGCTTATCACCTGCAGAGTTCGTTGACGAAAAATTTGGTGTCCCAACCGTACGGGATATTTTGCTCGAACTCGAAAAGCCTGGCCGCGACCCGCGCCCAGAATTTAAGACGGCCACGTTCAAAGAAGGCGTTGAAACGCTGAACGACTTAATGCCAGGGATGATTCTTGAAGGCGTTGTGACCAACGTGGCAAACTTTGGCGCCTTTGTGGATATCGGTGTGCATCAAGACGGCTTGGTGCATATCTCGGCACTCGCTGAAAAATTTGTGAGTGATCCGCGTGATGTCGTACGCGTGGGTCAAACGGTGCAAGTACGCGTGCAAGAAGTTGATATCGCGCGCAAGCGCATTGCACTGACGATGCGGTTGAATGATGATGCACCACCGGCGAGGTCGATGGCTGCGGGTGGTGGCCCAAGCGGGGGCAACGGCGGCGGGTCAGGTGGCAACGCTAACCGCGGGGCACGCAAACCGAACACAATGAGCTCACCTGATCCCAGCCCCGGCGGTGCGATGGCAGCGGCCTTTGCCAAGCTAAAAAAATCGTAAGTGTTCGGTAGGTTAGTCGCTTGCACTCAGCGCTGAGTGCAAGTGATGCCTAGCTAGGACATGCAGCTAAACACACGATTAGTGTGCGCTGCGGGATTGCTGCGGTTCATGCTGAGCCTATTCGCTAGGCTGCATGGCCACCGTTAAGGCAGCGATCAATTGTTCACGCCGTTCGGTCGAAGCACTATCGGGCGCTGTGGCAATCACTTGCTCGCCTTGCACGATTGACAAACCCAGAGCGCCCTCGAGCTTAATACTGGCCTGCGCGCCTGCTTGCTGCAAAGCACGCATCGCCGCGCCAGCTAGTTTAGGATCAGCAAAGGCAATCGAACAAAATAACTCAGTGCCATCTTGCGCCAGCAGGCGGAACCGAAACTGACCGCTTTCGTCGCGAAAGGTGACATACCGAGCGCTTTTGCCTGGAGCTTTTTCTTTTTTAGCGGGTTGTGAAGACGTTGCCGTACGCGAAGTTGCTAAGCTGCGTAAGCCAACCGCCTGCCGCAATTCTTGAATAAAAGGTGTTGCAATCGCGCGCGCTTTGCGAGCCCCCTCTTGCAAGATGTCTTCGATACGATCTGGGTGCGACATCAAGTCTTCGTAGTGCGCACGCAGTGGGCCCATTTCTTGCTCGATACGTTGGCACAAGCGCTTTTTCGCATCGCCCCAACCCATACCTGCCGACAACTCAGCGTGAAAATTAGCGGTCTCAGAGGGCTGTGCAAAGGCCTTGTAGATCAGATACAGGTGCGAGGCATCTGCATCCTTCGGTTCACCGGGGCCTCGCGAGTCGGTCACAATTTTGGCGATGGCAGAGTTTAGAGCTTTGGCACCGCCTTCAAATAAAGGCACGGTATTGCCGTAGCTTTTAGACATCTTACGACCATCCAGGCCTGGCAAGGTCGCGACGTCCTCAGAGATCACGGCCTCGGGTAATACAAAAAAATCACGCCCTTGACCAAACAAATGATTAAAGCGTTGGGCGATGTCACGCGCCATTTCAAGATGCTGCGTTTGGTCGCGGCCGACTGGCACCTTGTGCGCGTTAAACATCAAAATGTCAGCAGCCATCAAAATGGGGTACGAGAACAAGCCCATATTGATACCATCATCGGCTTCGACGCCTTTTGCAGCGTTTTGATCGACAGAGGCTTTATAAGCGTGGGCGCGGTTCATTAAACCTTTAGCCGTCACACAAGTGAGCATCCAGCAAAGCTCTGGAATCTCGGGGACATCAGACTGGCGATAAAACGTGACACGTTTGGGATCTAGCCCCGAGGCCAACCAGGTTGCTGCGATTTCAAGCCGCGAGCGGGCAATCAGCGCTGGGTCTTCAGACTTGATCAGTGCGTGATAATCGGCCAAAAAGAAGAAAGCATCAACGTTTTGCTGTTGGCTAGCCTGTATGGCCGGACGGATCGCCCCCACATAATTACCGAGGTGCGGCGTGCCAGAAGTGGTGATGCCAGTCAGAACGCGGGTGTTCATAGAGGGACCAAGTGCTGAGGTTTAAAAAGGCAGCTAAGCTGTAAGTGTACCGTTTAGGGTTGCTGGCGGCAGCGCAAAACCTAAGCTTAGATGCTGACGGTATCGCGGCGCTCAGAGTCTAGATATTCTTTGGATTGCATTTCAAGAATGCGAGATACCGTACGGTGAAACTCATTAGACATCGGACCCGAGGTGTAAATTTCATCGGGTTCGCACGCAGCTGACATAATTAGCTTGATTTTATGGTCGTAAAACACGTCAATGAGCCAGGTGAAGCGCCGCGCTTCAGACGCTTCGCGTGGCCCCATCTTGGGCACATCAGACAAAATCACCGCATGAAAGCGACTGGCTAACTCAAGGTAATCGTTTTGCGAGCGTGGGCCGCCGCACAGTGTTGCAAAATCAAACCAGACCACACTCCCCGCACGCTGTTTGGCACGAATTTCTCGGTGCTCAATCAACAACACCGGATCTTGTGCCGCAGTATCTGCCAACTGAGTAAAGGTCGACTGCAGCGCTTCATCAGCCTGAGCCCCACCAGGGGTGTGGTAACACTTCACTTGCTCGAGGGTACGCCTGCGATAGTCAATGCCGGCATCCACATTCAAGATATCCATACGGTCTTGAATCAGTTTAATCGCGGGCAATAAGCGATCACGATGCAAGCCATCAGGGTATAGCGTAGAGGGTTCGTAATTTGAGGTCATCACAAACGAGGTGCCAAACTCAAAGAATTTCAATAACAAGCGGTACAGAATCATCGCGTCAGCCACATCTGACACATGAAACTCGTCAAAACAAATCAGGCGGTAGTTTTTTGAAATACGACGTGCGACTTCGTCAAGCGGATCTTGCATGCCTTTGACTTCGTCAAGCTGGCGATGCACGCTGCGCATGAACTCATGAAAGTGCAACCGCGTCTTACGTGTGACCGGAACGGTAGCGTAAAAAGCATCCATCAAAAAGCTTTTACCTCGGCCGACCCCACCCCACAAATACACACCACGCGGGATCTCTGGGCGTTTAAAGAAGCGCTTTACCGCGCTTGAGCGCTGCTCTTTAAAAATGGCCCAGTCGTCATAGTAGCGCTGCAGGCGAGCAACCGCCGCCCGCTGCGCTGGGTCTGAGTGGTACCCCCGCTCAGCGAGGGTGTGCTCGTAGGATTCAAGAACGTTCAAAAGTGTTTCTTAAAAATTCAGCGTACGCTTATCCACTGCCAGAGCCGCTTCTTTCATCGACTCTGACAACGTAGGATGCGCATGGCAGATACGGGCAATGTCTTCAGCCGCCCCTTTGAACTCCATGATGGTCACAGCTTCGGCAATGAGCTCAGAGGCCATGGGGCCAATGATGTGCACGCCTAACACTTCGTCGGTTGTGGCATCTGCCAAGATTTTGACGAACCCAGTTGTGTCACCTAAGGCGCGCGCCCGACCATTCGCCAAGAACGGAAAGCTACCGGCCTTATAAGCACGGCCACTAGCTTTGAGCTGTTGCTCGGTTTCACCCACCCAAGAAATCTCGGGTGAGGTGTAAATGACCCAAGGGATCGTATTGAAATTGACGTGACCATGTTGCCCGCTAATACGTTCGGCAACCGCGACACCCTCTTCTTCGGCTTTATGCGCCAACATTGGGCCGCGCACCACATCGCCGACAGCCCACACGTTTGGTAAATTAGTTTTGCAATCGCCATCGACCATGACGAAACCACGCTCATCGAGTTGCAAGCCAACCGCATCGGCCTGCAGGCCACCGGTGTAGGGCACACGCCCAATCGAGACAATCAATTTATCGACCACTAGCTTTTGTTCAGCACCTGCTGCGTCGGTATAAGGCACAGTGACGCTTTTAGCGCCGGCCTTAATTTCACCTAGCTTAATGCCGGTTTGAATCGCCAAGCCCTGCTTGGTAAAGATCTTGAATGCTTCTTTTGCAACCTGCTGATCCACTGCTGCCAAAAATTCTGGCATCGCTTCTAATACGGTCACCTCGGCACCCAAACGGCGCCAGACGCTGCCCATTTCTAGGCCAATCACACCAGCACCAATCACACCCAATTTTTTAGGGACGGCTGCAATATTCAGTGCCCCGTCATTGGACAAGACCTGCTTCTCGTCAAAGGGTAAGCCTGGCAGTTCGCGGGCCGACGACCCCGTTGCGATCACGATATGTTTGCCCACGATATCGGCTGTTGTCGTGCCGCTGACGTGAATCGCCCAGCCACCCTCTGCCTTGCCAGTGAAAGCACCTTTGCCGTGAAAGAACGTGATCTTGTTCTTTTTGAACAGATACAAAATGCCGTCGTTGTTTTGCTTCACAACGCTGTTTTTGCGGCCAAGCAACTGTTCGAGATTCAGGCTGACGCCTTTGACCTCAATGCCATGCTCTGCAAAATGATGGTTGACCTGATCGTAGTGCTCTGAAGACTGCAGCAAGGCCTTTGACGGAATACATCCGACGTTGGTACACGTGCCCCCTGGAGCCGGGCCGCCCTTACCGTTTTGCCAGGCATCAATGCACGCCACCGACAACCCTAACTGGGCCGCACGAATCGCAGCGATATAGCCGCCAGGGCCCGCACCGATCACTACAACATCAAATTGAGTAGACATGAATATCTCGGTTTAGATTTCGAGTAGCAAGCGTTGTGGATCTTCGAGCGCTTCTTTCATCGCAACCAAGCCCAAGACCGCCTCACGGCCATCAATCATGCGATGGTCGTAAGACATTGCCAAGTAATTAATTGGCCGAATCACGATCTGGCCTTTTTCAACCACAGCACGCTCTTTGGTGGCGTGAACGCCCAAGATCGCTGACTGAGGAGGATTGATAATTGGAGTGGACAACATCGAGCCAAACACACCACCGTTTGAAATCGAGAACGTGCCGCCGGTCATCTCTTCGATACCAAGCTTACCCTCTGAAGCGCGCTTGCCAAAATCAGCGATTGTTTTTTCGATTTCGGCGATAGAGAGTTGATCAGCATTGCGCAGAATCGGCACCACTAGGCCACGTGGGCTGCCAACCGCGATACCGATATCAAAATAGCCGTGATAGATGATGTCTTTGCCATCGATCGACGCATTTAACACTGGGTAACGCTTGAGAGCTGCAACAGCGGCTTTCACAAAAAACGACATAAAGCCCAGCTTCACGCCGTGCTCTTTTTCAAATTTGTCTTTGTATAAATTACGCAGGTCAATCACGCCTTGCATGTTGACTTCGTTAAACGTTGTGAGAATGGCGTTATCTTGCTGCGATTGCAACAGACGCTCGGCCACGCGGGCACGCAAGCGACTCATGGGCACCCGCTGCTCAGGACGACCATCAAGCGATTGCGTCATGGGCACCGAAGGGTTTGCCAAGGGCGCAGCCTTGACTGGCGCAGCTGCAGGGGCTGCCGAAGCACCAAGCGCATCGCCTTTCGTGATACGGCCGTCACGGCCTGAGCCCGACACGTTTGAAGCGGCTACGCCTTTTTCAGCAAGAATCTTGGCAGCGGCAGGAGACGCCACACCAGCGCTGCCGGCAGAGGCAGCGACGGGCGCTGCGACTGGGGCTGGCGCAGCTGCAGCAGTATTAGCTGGTGACGCTGTGACTGCAGCAGCTTTACCGGCCGTATCGATACGAGCAATCACCTCGCCCGACACCACCATACTGCCATCGGCACGCACGATTTCTGTGAACACACCCGAAGCCGGAGCCGGCACCTCTAGCACCACCTTATCGGTTTCAACTTCAATCAGAATTTCGTCAGCGGTGACTGCCTCACCGGGTTTTTTCTTCCAGGTTAACAACGTTGCTTCAGATACAGACTCAGACAGTTGGGGCACAACTACATCGGTGATTGCCATTTTTTTTCCGTGAGGGATCGTAGTATTTCGGTAAAGTCGCTTAGGCTAGATTATTTAGTCAGCATGAACACTTTGAACTTGCCAAAGGCTTGATCAACCAACGCCTTTTGCTGTTCTTGATGCTTAGCTAAATAACCGACGGCGGGCGAGGCAGACGCTGGGCGCCCGGCATAACCCAGCTTTTGGCCAGCTGACATGTTTTGGTAAAGATGGTGTTGCACGTAAAACCAGGGGCCCTGGTTTTGCGGCTCGTCTTGCACCCAGACCACTTCAGTTGCCTTGGGATACTTGCGCAACTCAGCCTCAAAGGTTTTATGGGCGAAGGGATACAGCTGCTCAACGCGAATAATTGCAACCGAGTCGTCTTTACGATCAGCACGACCGTGCACTAGGTCGTAATAAACTTTACCCGAGCACACCAAGACACGCTTGACCGAAGCGGCTTTAATCTGCGCATCGAGCTCGGGGATGATTGGCTGAAACCGACCAGACGACAGATCTTTAAGAGGAGAGCCAGCATCTTTATTACGCAGCAATGACTTTGGCGTCAAAATGACTAGCGGCTTACGGAACTTGCGTACCATCTGACGGCGCAACAAATGGAAAATTTGTGAGGCTGTCGTTGGCTGAACCACTTGAATATTGTTGTCAGCACAAAGCTGCAAGAAGCGCTCGATGCGCGCGGATGAATGCTCAGGCCCTTGACCTTCGTAACCGTGCGGCAGCATCAGAGTCAAACCAGACTGACGACCCCACTTGGCCTCACCAGACACGATGAACTGGTCAATCACGACTTGAGCACCGTTCACGAAATCGCCAAACTGGGCTTCCCAGATCGTGAGGGTGTTGGGATCTGCACAAGAGTAACCGTACTCAAAACCTAACACGGCCTCTTCGGACAAGACCGAGTCAATGACGGTAAACGGTGCCTGCTCAGCCGAGACATTTTGCAACGGAATATAAGTGCCATCATCCCAGCGCTCACGATTTTGATCATGCAGTACCGCGTGACGGTGAGTGAAGGTGCCGCGACCTGAGTCTTGGCCTGTAATGCGAATTGCGTACCCTGCCTTGACCAGCGTTGCGAAGGCCAAATGCTCGCCCATCCCCCAGTCAAGATTTTGTTCGCCATGTGCCATTGCACGACGATCATTGAGCAACTTTGTGACCAGTGCGTGAGGCGTAAACCCAGCAGGCGTCTGAGTCAGAGCTTCACCGATACTTTTGATTTCAGCTAACGGCACGCCTGTATCGGCTTGGTCTGTCCACTTCGCATTTAAGAACGGTGTCCAATCAATGGCGTACTTACTTTTGTAATTTGTTAAGACAGGCTCGATCGTGCGCTGGCCGTCTTCCATGTACTGGCGATAGTCTTTGACAAGTTGATCGCCCTCGCCTTGTTTAAGCACACCCTGTGCAGTCAGTTTGTCTGCGTAGAGCTTACGCGTGCCAGGATGCGCGCCAATGCGCTTGTACATCAAGGGCTGCGTCAGCGAAGGGGTATCTTGTTCGTTGTGACCGAGTTTACGGAAACACACGATATCCACGACCACGTCGCGACCAAATTTCATTCTGAAATCGAGCGCCAACCGAGTCGTAAACGCAACCGCTTCAGGATCATCACCATTTACGTGAAACACTGGCGCTTCGATCATCTTTGACACGTCAGTGCAATAGATCGTTGAGCGTGTATCGCGCGGATCTGAAGTCGTAAACCCGATCTGGTTGTTAATCACGAGATGAACCGTGCCGCCAGTACCGTAACCACGGGTCTCGGCGAGGTTGAGGGTTTCCATGACGACGCCCTGCCCGGCAAAAGCCGCGTCGCCATGCACCAGCACGGGCAACACTTGCTTGTAGCCGTCAGCACCGCGACGCTCTTGACGCGCGCGCACGCTACCTTCAACGACGGGGTTCACGATTTCAAGGTGCGAGGGATTAAACGCGAGTGACAGATGCATCGGACCGCCACGCGTAGACAGGTCGCTTGAAAAACCGTTGTGGTATTTCACATCACCATCGCTTAAACCTTCGGCGTGATGACCTTCGAATTCGGCAAACAAATCACCAGGCATCTTGCCCATGATATTGACCAGCATATTCAAGCGACCACGATGCGCCATGCCGACCACGATTTCTTGAACGCCCGCTTCACCCGCATGGTGTACGAGTTCATCCATTGAGGCAATAAAACTATCGCCACCCTCAAGCGAAAAGCGCTTTTGTCCGACGTACTTTGTGTGCAAATAACGCTCAAGGCCTTCGGCTTCAGTGAGCTGTTGCAGCAAATTACGTTTGCCTTCGGCTGAAACCGTTGGCGCCGACAGGGTTGACTCAAGGCGCTCTTGCACCCAACGTTTCACTGCAGGATCAGACGCATGCATGAACTCGGCGCCGACCGAACGACAATAGGTATCACGCAAGGCTTTGAGAATATCGCGCAAGGTCATGGTGCTTGCGCTAGAAAAATAAGTATTGGCCGCCGAAAAAACCTGATCGAGATCGGTTTCATTTAAACCATAAAACGCAGGGTCTAATTCGGGGATCGCAGGACGATCGGTACGCTTGAGTGGATCGAGATCAGCCCATCTTGAACCAAGTGAGCGATACGCTGCGATCAAAGACTGCACGTGCACTTGCTTGGTTGCAACGGCTAGATCAGATTCTTTTGCACGCTGTGCAAAGCCATTTGTTTTAGCGCGAATCGCAAACGACTCAACAATTGGCGCGTGAGCTTGATCACGAGTTGCTGCTTGACCATCGGTCGCTGGCATATGCTGCAACTGATCGAAATAGCTTCGCCAGTTGTCTGGCACTGAGCCTGGATTGTCGAGATAAGCCTCATAAAGCTCTTCGACATATGGGGCATTACCCCCAAAAAGATAGGAGTTCTGTAGAGATTCGTGTTCTGATGACATTTGACGCTTCACCTTGTCGGGTGCTTCACCCGTTACGATGCAGGAATACCTTCCGTTTACTCGGCCAAACCGATTTGCGGATAGCGGGCAGAAGGCGGTTGTTTTGAGCCTTAAAGTCCGGCGAGGAAGTATAACCCGAGGGGTCAATAAACCAACGGCTTTTGTGTAGATAGCCTTTCATTATCGAAGGTTATTTTTATAAGCGTTGTGCGAACGAAACAGATAAGCGTTGTGCGAACGAAACAGGACTCAGACGCGAATGACTCGGTCGGGCATAAAAAACGACCCGCAGGTCGTCTTTGCCGCCTTGCCTGCGCTAAGCGCACAAGCAAGGAGATCACCAGATACTTACTTACGCTTTGGCACTGAGCGCGAGGTCGCACCTTGATACAACTGGCGAGGACGACCAATTTTGTACTCTGGATCAGAAATCATCTCGTTCCATTGTGCAATCCAACCCACGGTACGCGCCAACGCGAAAATCGCCGTAAACAACGCAGTTGGCACACCGATCGCGCGCTGAACAATGCCAGAGTAAAAATCGACGTTTGGATAAAGCTTGCGCTCAACAAAATACGGATCTTCAAGCGCGATACGCTCGACTTCCATGGCGAGTTTGAACAGCGGATCGTTTTCGAGGCCTAAGGCAGCCAATACCTCTTTGCAGGTTTGCTGCATCAACTTGGCGCGTGGATCGTAGTTTTTGTAAACACGATGACCAAAACCCATCAAACGAACGCCTGAGTTCTTGTCTTTGACTTGTTCCATGAACTCGCCGACCTTGGACATCCCACCCTTCGCTTGCAGATCTTCGAGCATTTGCAAGCAAGCTTCGTTGGCGCCACCGTGAGCGGGGCCCCACAAGCAAGCAACGCCTGCGGCAATGGCTGCAAAAGGATTGGTACCAGACGAACCGCATAAACGCACTGTCGACGTTGAGGCATTTTGTTCGTGATCAGCGTGCAGGATAAAAATGCGATCAAGCGCACGCTCGACAACAGGGTTCACAACGTATTCTTCGCAGGGTGTTGCAAACATCATGCGCAAGAAATTGCCGGTATATGACAAGCTGTTTTTCGGGTAGATGTAAGGCTGGCCTTGTGAATATTTGTAGGCCATTGCGACCAGCGTGGGCATCTTGGCGATCAAACGGATCGCTGCTACGTGACGATGGTGCGGATTGGTGATGTCGTTAGAGTCATGATAGAAAGCCGACATGGCACCGACTAAACCAGTCAACACCGCCATTGGGTGCGCATCACGGCGAAAGCCACGCAAGAAAAACTGCATTTGCTCGTTGACCATCGTGTGATTGGTCACCAAGGTATCGAAGGCAAGCTTTTGCTTAGCATCCGGCAACTCGCTGTTCAGGATCAGGTAGCTGATATCCATGAAATCGCAATTGACGGCCAATTCTTCAATGGGATAACCGCGATACAACAACTCGCCTTTGTCGCCATCAATATACGTAATGTCAGACGTGCACGAAGCTGTCGACAAAAAACCTGGGTCATACGTAAACATGCCGGTTTGGCCATACAGCTTACGAATATCAATCACCTGCGGGCCGACCGTGCCGTCGTAGACCGGGAAGTCAAAGGAGGGGCTTCCGTCAGAGAACGAGAGCGTAGCTTTTTTGTCAGAGAGTTTCATGAGTTGTTCCTTCTATAATTTTTTTACGCAGGTTCATAACGCGCGAATATTGGCTAACACCGCGTGCACAGCTGGGCGATCTAACGCCCCCACCGGCTCGAGCCGAGCTAAAAGCAAGTCTAACAGCTCATTGTCACCCAATTCAAACAGCTGGGTAAGCGCCGACACATCCACATCAGTCAGGTCAGACTCGTAGGTATCTAGATACTTAGTCAGCATCAGATCATTTTCGAGCAACCCTCGCCTAGCGCGCCAACGCAGCCTAGTGCGATCCATGTCGGTGAGTTGGCTCATACGTGTTGCACCCGACTAAACCGTACGACGCACAAGCATTTCTTTGATCTTACCAATCGCCAGCGAAGGATTCAGTCCTTTAGGGCAAACGTCGACACAATTCATGATGGTGTGGCAGCGGAACAAGCGATAGGGATCTTCGAGGTTATCGAGGCGCTCAGCGGTGGCATGGTCGCGCGTATCGGCAATGAAGCGGTACGCCTGCAACAGGCCAGCGGGACCCACAAACTTGTCGGGGTTCCACCAGAAAGACGGGCACGATGTTGAACAGCAGGCGCACAAGATGCACTCGTACAACCCGTTGAGTTCGTCGCGCGCCTCGGGGGTCTGCAAACGCTCTTTCTCGGGTGGCGGGGTGTCATTGATCAAATAAGGTTTGATCGAATGATACTGATTAAAGAATTGGGTCATATCCACGATCAGATCGCGAATCACTGGCAAGCCGGGCAAGGGACGCAGCACAACCGGCTCAGTTAATTCAAGCATATTGGTGGTGCAAGCCAAACCATTTTTACCATTGATGTTCATTGCATCTGAGCCGCACACGCCTTCACGGCATGAACGACGCAACGTCAAACTGTCATCAACATCCATCTTGATGCGGATCAAGGCATCCAACAGCATTTTGTCGGTTGGCTGCAGCTCGACTTCGAGCTTTTGCATATAAGGGCGCTCATCCTTGTCAGGATCGTAGCGGTAAATTTCAAACTTCACGATGCGTTTTGTGCTCATGATAGGTATCCAGGTAACTTGTCTTAGAAGGTGCGCGACTTGGGCGGGAAGCTTTCAACGGTGAGTGGCTGCATTTGCACAGGCTTGTAATCGAGGCGGTTACCCTCTGAGTACCACAAGGTGTGCTTGATCCAGTTGTCATCGTCGCGTGTCGGGTGATCGTCAAGTGCATGGGCGCCACGACTTTCAGTACGCGCTGCTGCAGAATGAATCGTTGAAAGCGCAACTTCAATCATGTTACTCAGCTCAAGTGCCTCAATACGCGCAGTGTTAAACACTTTTGACTTGTCAGTAAACGCAATATTGTCGACTTTTTCGGCCAGCGCATCGATTTTTGCTACGCCTTCTTTCAGCGAAGCCAGAGTGCGGAACACGCCACAGTGTTGCTGCATGGCATTACGAATCTCGTTGCCCACGACTTGGGCTTTTTCGCCCTTGGTCCGAGATTCGAGTTTGTTGATACGCTCAACTGAAAAATCGACCGACTCTTGCGGCACAGGCTGATGCGC
>JAIPCU010000073.1 GCA_021738045.1 Candidatus Methylopumilus sp.
GGCTTCGGCGATCGGTGTCGCCCGAATCCCCACGCACGGGTCGTGGCGACCTAGGGTTTGCACCATCACAGGGTTGCCGGCCCGATCAATTGAGCGGCGCTCGGTCCGAATACTCGAGGTTGGCTTAATCGCCAGGCTCACTGTGATCGGCTGACCCGTCGAGATTCCACCCAGCACACCGCCGGCATTGTTCGTCAAAAAGCCCTCAGGCGTAATTTCGTCGCCGTGCTCAGAGCCGCGCTGCTCAACGCTTTTGAAGCCAGCGCCAATCTCAACGCCTTTGACGGCGTTCAAACCCATCATGGCATGAGCAATGTCTGCATCGAGGCGGTCATAGATGGGCTCGCCCCAACCCGCGGGCAAGCCCTCGGCGACCACTTCGATACGAGCGCCAACCGAATCCCCATCGCGACGTAACTGATCCATATAGGCCTCGAGTTCAGGCGTGCTGGTGTCATTGGCCGCATAAAACGGATTATTCGGGACGTGATCCCAACTGACAAAAGGCATCGCGATCGGGCCTAACTGACTCATGTAGCCCCTCACCTTGATCCCAACGTGCTCAGACAGCCATTTTTTTGCGATGGCTCCGGCAGCCACTGTAGGCGCCGTTAACCTGGCCGACGAACGACCACCACCACGCGGATCGCGCGCACCGTACTTATTGAAATAGGTGAAATCAGCATGCCCGGGCCTAAACGTATCGGCAATGGAGCTGTAGTCTTTACTGCGTGCATCCACGTTACGAATCAACAGCGCGATCGGTGTGCCGGTAGTTTTGCCTTCATAGACCCCAGACAAAATCTCAACCTGATCAGCCTCTTGGCGCTGCGTCACGTGGCGCGAGGTGCCGGGGCGACGACGATCAAGTTCAACTTGAATATCTTGTTCACAAAGTGCCAAACCGGGTGGGCACCCATCGACCACACAGCCAATCGCGGGGCCATGCGACTCACCAAAGTTAGTCACACAAAATAGCGTACCGAGCGTATTACCAGACATAGGCGACAAGTACCGAAAAAATAAAAAGAGTCAGGTCACGTTTGCCCTTTAAAAGATGGCATCGCAACCTTCAAAAGCACATTATTGCATCACTCAGCGCAATTGACCTCTAAAGGCGATGTCTCCTCGAGAAGCGCAGCGGCTTGGGCCCCTTTGCCCACGTCAATGCCTCTTGAAAAGCAACTCACCTCTAAATGCAGAGTGTCTGAGGTAGGCGCAACGGCTTTAGCCACTTGCACACGTCCGCGCCTCAAGACGAGCAACTGACCTCTAAATGTGGTGCCCCAGCTGGTGGTGCAGCGGCATATGCCTCTAGACCCGCCCGAGCCTGGAATGGGTCGCTCAAGAGCTGCATTTGGCGCTGCACTTCGCTAAAGTCGCCCTTTTCGGCTGCTTCAATCGCCTGCTGTGCAATGTGATTACGCAGCACATACAGCGGGTTCACCGCCAGCATGCCGGCAACCCGCTCTTGCCAATGTTGGGTAGGGTCCGAGCCCACTCGAGCGCTGTAGCGGCTAAGCCAAGCTTGCGCGCCCGCACGATCCACAAATAAATCCACAAAAGGCAGCAGGTTCGCGTTCACCGTGCCGCCCAAGTCATGCTCAATTTGCGCTTGCGAGGCCTGCGTCAGACCCGGCGCGTAAGCCAGTTGCCTAAAGGTCAGCGTAAAGTCTGCGTGACTGGCTTGCATGAGACTCCAGAGATCGTCGATCAGCGTTTCATCACCTGCCTGCCACGCGCTTAAGCCTAACTTTTGGCTCATACGAGCCTGCATGGCACCTAGAAAACACGCTTCATATTCATCAAGCGCCGCTTTCAGAGGCTCGGCTTCGGGAACGATTTCGTGCAGGCTATTCGCGAGCTGATAGAGATTCCAGTGCGCCACCGCGGGTTGAGCGTGCCAGGCGTAGCGCCCGCCGCTATCAGTGTGATTACAGATGTGCTTGGCATCAAAGCCATCCATGAAACCATAGGGGCCGTAGTCAAGTGTGAGCCCCAAAATCGACATGTTGTCGGTATTCATCACCCCATGACAAAAGCCCACGACTTGCCAGCTTGCCATGAGCGTCGCCGTACGACGCACCACGGCGCGCAGCAACTGCACATAAGGCTCGTAGTCTTTTTGGGGGCTGCCAGCCTCTGAAACGCTGGAGTTCTCGACCTGAGTGATCGCGCCAGAAGCGCTAGCGTGGCTTGTCTTGCTGTCACTGGCAGAAGCTGTGCGAGCGTTCTCGTCACGGCATTCGGGGTAAAACCGGTCGATCACGTAATCGGCCAGGGTGCGCAGCAAATCGGGTCGCCTACGCGCAGCCCAGTGCTCAAACGAACCAAAGCGGATAAAACTGGGTGCCACTCGCGCCACGACTGCCGCGGTTTCAAGGGTTTCGCGTCTGACAGGATTGCGGGCAGAGACCAAGGACAGCGCCTGCGTGGTCGGGATGCCAAGCCCGCGCATCGCGTGACTCGCTAAATACTCGCGCACCGAAGAGCGCAAGACCGCCCGGCCATCGCCCATACGCGAGTATGGCGTCATGCCCGCGCCCTTCAGTTGCACTTCAAAACTGCCGTCTGGCCCCTGGATTTCGCCCAGCAGGTGGGCGCGCCCGTCTCCTAACTGACCGGCCCAAACGCCAAACTGGTGCCCGCTGTACACAGCCGCCATGGTGTCGCCACCGGGCAAGGGTTTAGTACCGCTCACCACATCAAGAAACTCTTGGGTGTCTAGTGCCTCATTGGGCAACCCTAATACCGCAGCCACCTCAGCGCTGGCATGCACTAAGCGAGGCGCCGTGAGCGGCGTCGTGGGCAAGCGTGTATAAAAATCTGCAGGTAAGCTTGCAAACGTATTCGCTTTAACGAGGGGTTCAAAACAAGAAGGTGAAGTCATGAGAGTGATATTGTTTGAGCTGCGTTAGCACTATTTTGGCTTGATTAGAACTATTTTGGCTTGTTACATCGGCTGAACTTGCATTGACCCCATATACGAAGGGTCAATCACTAGTTAAGGTGTTCAGTCTTTTGATTTAACTTTTCTGCCTGTTGATTTAGCTTTTCAATCTGTTGATTTAACTTTTCAACCTGTTGATTGCGCTTTTCAGTCTGTTGATTCAACTTTTCAACCTTTTGCAAAGCTTTGGCCACGCGCTTTGCTGGTCGAACATAAAAGATCGAACTGAAAAAGAATATTGTCGCCAAGACGATTTCAATCCAGGCCAACATAATTGAGGGGCCAGGCGGATCAGACATCACCCGCACCACACCCTCCATCAGATACAACAACACCAACATAGAGGCCCACTGAATCGTATATAGGCTGCCCCGCAACACGCCACGCATCGCAAAAGCCAGTGGTAGCGCCTTTAAAAACAATAAGGTGCCACCTGGCTTGAGGGGTGCTAGCCAGATCTCCCAAAGCAAACAAAGAAAAAAGAGCCCGAATAAGCTCACCGCAGCGCTACGCTGCAGCGCAGCATTTAAGATAACGGGTGACTGCGATACATGGTTGATCTCGGACATCTTGTGTGCAACGCTCAGGTGGGGCAAAGATAATGATGCTGAAACGCCCGAAAGAGGGCGACGCTGCTATTATCGCCTGCAGACGGAGGATTCGCATGCAAGCCCATGCAAAACAACATTTTGCACAGAAAGACGTGACTCAATATTTTGATGCTACGACTCAAATCCTTGGTCTGGCCGTGCAACGCGCCAAGCAAGCTAAAGTCGTACAACTCGCTGCCAGCCTGACCTTTACAACCGTGCTCTCGATTGTGCCGCTCCTAGCGGTGGTGCTTTCGCTCTTCACTGCGTTTCCGTTATTTACCGAGTTCAGTGACGCGCTTCAAGCCTTTATGACCAACAGTCTGATGCCGCCCACGGTGTCAGACACGATCATGACTTACCTCAACGAGTTCGCCGCGCAAGCCTCGCGCTTAACGGCGATTGGGGGTGGGTTTTTAGTGTTGACCGTTGTGTTTTTGATCATGTCTGTTGAGTCGGCATTGAATACCATTTGGCAAGTCGAGCGGCAGCGTCGTGTCACGCACCGCTTACTGGTCTATTGGGCGATCATCACGCTTGGCCCTGTGCTGACTGGCGCCAGCCTGTACGCAACTGCTTTTTTAACCCGCGAATCCCAAGGCTTGCTCGCAAACGCGCCAATTTTTCTGGCAATCGCGCTGAAGCTATTGCCCTTGCTGTTGGGTGCATTCGCCTTTGCCGCCTTGTTTATTGTGGTGCCAAATACCCGTGTCAATCGGGGCGATGCGTTGGTGGGCGGCGTGATCTCAGCGCTGATTCTAGAAACCATGAAGATCGGTTTTGCCTACTACGTCTCGAGCTTTTCAACGTACACCATGATTTACGGGGCTTTTGCTGCGCTACCTGTTTTTTTGATCTGGGTCTATCTGTGCTGGCTTGGCATCCTGATTGGTGCTTTAGTCGCTGCCAATCTACCGTTATTGCGACTCGGGCGACTTGATCCCAAAGTCAGGCCAGGTGCCGCCTTGATGGACGCTCTATCCGTTCTCAAAGTCCTCAGTCAGGCTCGAGGCAACCTACCGCCCGGATGCAGTACCGGTGAGCTCATCAAGCATTTGCGCCTACCGCTCAATGTTCTTGACGAGCGCCTACAGTGCTTAACTGCAATGGGTTTAGTGGCCGTCGCACCTGGCGCAAAAAATGAACGTTGGTTGCTCGCGTGCGATCCTGAACGCACAACACTTGGTCCCTTAGTCGACCAGCTTGCACTGGATCGCTCTTCAATCAAGCTCTCCGAGCAGCCGTTTCTAGCTCAGGCGCTGAGCCAACTCATCACGCAGCAAGTTGACCCCACTCTTGCCGAGGTTTTGGAGCACCATGACAGCTCTGTGACTCACCCACTACAATCCAGAATAGTGAGCAGCAACGCAGGAGACAAACATGCTTAAAGTTAGCGAAGTTCTAAAGGTGAAAGGCAACACCCTTTTTACCGCCACCCCCGACACCTTGGTCACCCAAGCCCTTCAAACAATGAGCACCCACGATATTGGCTCGTTGGTGGTCATGCAGAGTGGTCAGCTCGTGGGCATGCTCACGTTTCGCGAAATCATTCGTTATCTAAGCGAGCACCACGCAACGATTGGCGATGTCGTCATCGGTGCGATCATGGAGCGAAACCCCGTCAGCGTCAGCCCAGACACCTTAGCCAATGAGGTACAGCGGTTGATGCTTGCGCATCACTCGCGCTATGTGCCGGTCATGGAGGGCGAAATGTTGCTGGGTGTTATTTCGTTTTATGACATGGCTCAGGCGATTGCGGCTGCCCAAAAGTTCGAAAACTCAATGCTCAAGGCCTACATTCGCGACTGGCCCGCTGATAAAGAGCCTGCTAAAAATAGCTAGAAAGGCGTCCACCTAAAGCCTCTCGTCTGGCTATTTTTTAGGCGGCCTCACCTGCGGTGTCCGCGCTATTTATCCTCCCCTTGAACGTGGAGGATTTCCGCGCCTATCGTTAAAACTCTAAAACTTTCCCAGCAGCGCTCATGAGCGTGACCAAACCTCAGAGGAAGCTTTGCGCTGCAAACGTTTTGTAGTTTAACGACCAGCAGCTTCACCGCCAACTTGCTGCCAAGCTAGTCGGATCAATTCAGGATCATCCTGTTTGAGCAATTTTGAATCTGACAACATGCGTCGCCAAATGCGTGAGTTCGAGCGCCCATTAAATAAGCCTAGTAGCGGCCGCGCCACAATGCGCAAAGGCACCTTGGCTGCGATCTGCTCAGCCGCATAACCCACCAACGCCTCGATCACCTCGGGCTCAGTCTTGACTGTTAAGTGCGGCCACCAAGCCTGCGACAGCCGCGCCAACACTGAGGGATCGTGCCAGGGCGAACGCCCCAACATCACGCCATCAAAGCGTGGCAACTCGGCTTCACAGTCAGCTAAGGTTGTGAGCCCACCGTTTAACACCATCACCGCGTCCGGAAAGTCTTGCTTGAGTCGTGCGGCCTCATCGTATCGCAGCGGTGGGATCTCGCGATTGTCTTTGGGTGACAAGCCTTTCAACACCGCATTACGCGCGTGCACAATGAACACGCGGCATCCTGTGTCATAGATCGTGCCGACAAAATCACGCACAAAATCGTAAGACTCACTCTTATCCAAACCCATGCGGTGCTTGACGGTAACCGGAACACTCACCGTATCTTGCATGGCTTTGATACAGTCAGCCACAAGCGTAGGTTCGGCCATCAAACACGCACCAAACGCACCTTTCTGAACCCGTTCAGACGGACAACCACAATTCAGGTTGATTTCGTCGTAACCCCATTGCGCGCCCAACTTCGCCGCAGCCACCAAGGCGTCGGGTTCGCTGCCGCCGAGCTGCAACGCTACCGGGTGTTCTTGCTCATTAAAATCAAGATGTCGTTGCGCATCACCATGCAACAACGCGCCCGTCGTAATCATCTCGGTGTACAAGCGTGCCCGCGGCGCGAGCAAACGATGAAAAAAACGACAATGACGATCTGTCACGTCGATCATCGGGGCCACGCACAAACGCCAGTCATCACTGGCATTTGAAGCCGCAACCGCCTGAAGTACAGTCGATTTAGGCATATTCAACGAAAAGCACCTGTTTCACGATCTTGTGACCACGGTTCAAAGACACTGAGGCAAGCTTCCAAAAGAACACAGCTCGTTAGCGAAAGGTAAGACCAGGCTAGAACTACCGATCACACCCCAAGACTCAATCGAGGTGGCTTAAAGTTCTGGTAGTTTTGACTAGAAAGCCGCGATTTTACGCCTACCGTCGCGCAAGCGAGGCTTTTTAACCGCTCTACGACCTAGCTTCTCGTCTCGAACTGAGAGGGTTTCTGCACTTCTTGCTAAACTTCGAGCTCTGACTTTGCGCCAAGCCCTTCGCTGACGCAACTCAACTTGCAAGACCTAACCCTGTGTGATGCTTTATGGCTGTTTTTACGATTGTCGGCGACGCTGACGCACGCGCGCTACTGAGGCAATATGCCTTAGGTGAGTTTGTCGCGCTGCGTGGGATTGCGGCCGGTATAGAAAACAGCAATTTCTTTCTTACGACGACACAGGGCGAGTACGTTTTAACCGTCTTTGAAGTGCTCACAGCCAAGCAACTACCCTTCTATATTGAACTGATGCATCATCTGGCGCAGCGTGGCGTGCCCGTGCCGCAGCCGCAAACTCGGCTAGACGGCGCCCGACTGTCGACCGTATTGCAAAAACCCGCAGCGATCGTCAATCGCCTGCCCGGTGGCTACGAGCCGGCCCCCTCGCTTGCACATTGCGCGCTCGCTGGTCAAACACTGGCGCAGGCTCATCTAGCTGCAAAAGACTTTAAGCTCAACCAACCTAACCTGCGCGGCCTCGCTTGGTGGGAGCAAACCGCTCCAGTGGTGCTCCCCTACCTCACCCCCACCCTTGCTGAATTGTTATCCAATACCCTGGCAGAGCAGCGCGCCATGGCGTTGACGCAAGATTACAAAACCCTGCCCTTTGGGCCCGCACACTGCGATCTTTTCAGAGACAACGTTTTATTTGCAGGCACTCAAACCGAGCCTCAAATGGGCGGATTGATTGATTTTTATTTTGCTGGCTGTGACACCTGGCTGTTTGACGTCGCCGTCTGCGTCAATGACTGGTGTATTGATTTAGCCACGGGTATCGTTAAGCCCGCGTACGCTACAGCATGGTTAAGTGCTTACGCTAGCCTGCGGCCCTTCACGGCGGCTGAGCGTCGCCTTTGGCCTGCAATATTACGTGCAGCAGCACTGCGTTTCTGGATATCGCGTTTGTACGATTTTTATTTGCCCCGCTCTGCTCAAACACTTAAACCGCACGACCCCACTCATTTTGAGCGTGTACTTCAACAGAGAACTGTCGGTCTGATCCCCGATTTACCAAAGGAAGACTGATGCAAGCTATTGCTCTAAACGCCTTATCGGGCTGGCGCTGGATCAGCGATGGCTGGGCTTTATTTCGTACCCAGCCACTTGCCTTTTTTTCATGGGCAATGTTCATCAGTTTGCTGCTCATGGTGGCAAGCATCGCACCACCAATCGGTCCAATAGTGTTCGTCATCCTCATGCCAGCCGTCACCGTCGTGACCTTATCTGCCGGGCGTCACGCCGCGCAGGGCGACAAAATGTTACTCAACATGTGGCTTGAGCCCCTCAAACCAAGTGGTGTTTTTAAGCGGCTTGTCGGAATGGGTGCACTGTACTTAGTGACCTGCCTGTTGTTGGGTCTGCTCGCGTTCTTACCTTTTGCCGCTGAAGTCTCAGAGGCACTTAAAGCGATGACCGACGCCAACAACTTAATGCCCTTGCTCGAGGCCGTCCGCACGCCAATGATTATATTTGCTGTGTTCTATATGCTGATGGCAGCCATTTTTTGGTACGCGCCAGTGCTTGTGGCGTGGCATCAACTCAGCGTGACACGAGCTTTGTTTTTTAGCGGTATTGCCTGCTGGCGTAACAAATGGGTTTTTTTAGTTTACGGGATCAGCTGGCTAGGCGTATTTTTAGCCATTGATAGCGCCTTAAGCCTGTTGGTATGGATAGGTCTTCCAAATACGATTGCGGCCACGGTACAAGTGCCCATCAATATTGTCGGTGGCGCTGTTTTGTACTGCAGTTTCTATCCAAGCTATGCGTCAGTCTTTATGACCACTGACGCTGAGCAATTGCCCGCATAACAGCAAGCGATCGCGCGTCTGTTTGCTCGTTGGCAAACGCGGCGGTTTCAATCACCGACGTCGCTTGCCAGCACACTGCAAAGCGATTGGGCTGTAGCCGCGCAATCGTTTTGACCACGACCCCCTGGTTGTCGATAAAAAAAACCCCAAGTGAAAACCGCATACCGACGGTATGTATGGCAAAACACGGCTTGAGCCAAAGCGCCTGCCCAGGGGCCATCGCACGCTGACCCAGCAAACCAAGCAGGCGTGTAAACATCGTGTCCGCTCGCACCAAATTCAGCTCGCACTCTGGCGGCTGGGTCAGATCACGATTCAAGTCAAAGCATTTCATTCAGCCCTTGATCCTGTCATCATTCTTTTTGATCCAACTTTGAATTCTCACAGATCGTCTCGTTACGGCTGCAGGCCAAAAAGCTGAACCACCACCGGAAACCCCAGCACTAAAAACGTACACGGAAAAATAAATAACGCTAACGGAAACAGCATCTTGACCGGTGCCTGTAACGCCAGTTTTTCAGCGTTCATCAAACGTTGTGCGCGCTGCTGAGCGGCATAGACCTCTACGATCTGCGCCATCCCCTGACCTAGCGCCTCGCCCTGAATCAACGCCGAGAGCAGTTGCCGCAACGTGACTAACTCGATTCGTAGACTCATTTGCCTAAGCGCTTCACTGCGCCCCAGGCCAGTTCGAATATCGCCTAAGGTCTGAAGCCATTCAGCCTTGAGCGCGCCATCACTGAGATGATCGCAGGCCAATTGCAGCGAGGCCTGCAAATTCTGCCCTGAGCCTAGTCCGAGCCCAACAATATCTAAAAAAAAGGGCAATGAGCGCTCAATGGTGATCAGCCTTTGCCGATAACGTTGCTTGAGCCACAAGATTGGCAACCACCAAAAAAATACCACTAGGCAGGTGCACAACAATACATCGACCAAGAGCTCAGCGCGCAGTGCTCGCCCCTGTAGCGCATCCAACCCAAAAGCGCTCAAATAGATGACGAGCCCTAGCAACGACAGCAACACCCGCGCTGCAAACATCTGGGCGTAATCCAATTCGGTTGACGCACTGCGCAAAAGCAATTGTGTCAGCCTATGCCGCTGATTCCAGGTGATAAACGGTAATAGCCAACGACCGAGTCGCGTCAATATCGGGCGAAGGATTCCAACTGTTAGCCACGCCTGAATGACCGCTTGCAGGCCAGTACGACGGATTTGATCAAGATTAGCCAGCAAAAACCGACCGCCAACAAACAGGGCTGCTGCAATAGCAAGGGCACCTGAAAGCAACGCCACCCAAACCATTTGGCTAAACATCAATGGCAAGAATACGGCGCAAGACGTACACCCCAAGGCATTCAAGAGTGAAGATCGTCGCCAGCACGGCTTGCCCCACCGAAGTACTGTGTAACAACTGTACCGACAGCGGGTCGACTTGGCATAACACCAGTAAAAGCACTGCGGGCAGTGCCCCCATCACCCAGGCTTGCATCTTTCCTTGCGTCGTCATGACTTCAACTTTTCTTTCAAGATGCTGACGCGCCCGCAGGTTGGTGCAAAGGCGTTCAAGCAAATCCGCTAACGAGGCACCCGAGCGTGTCGCGACGATCAGCATGGTTGTCACTAGCTCAACACTTTCAGAGGGCATGCGTTGGTAGAGATTGTTCAGGGCCTGCGTCAATTCAACCCCCATTCGTTGCTCACGCAACACGAGACCAAGCTCCTGCGATAGCGGTGGGCTTGCATCTTGCACAATGTGCTTCAACGCTACCGACAACCCTGCCCCTGCACGCAACGCGCCTGACAGCGACAACAACAGCTCTGGCAGTTGCAAGTCAAAGCGTTGCTGACGCTTGCGAACAGCACGACTCAACATGATTCGGGGCAAGATAAAACTCACACCCCCCACACACACCGCAAACAAGACACTTTGCGTCACCAACCATAGCAGCGTGCTGACGCCCACCGACACGCAGACTAGCGCGGGCCACAGGTGTGTGGTGTCGATAAAGACAAACAAATCAGAGAGTTCTGCGCGTGTTTGCTCGGTCACGCGCCTGCGGTAGTGTTGCGAGGCCTGAAAAAAAAGGCTCTGCCCAAGCCATACCCCCATGCAGATCGACAGGCAAGCGCTCAACAATGCCAGTGTATTCATGCGTGTAAAAACCAATTCATCATCGCTGAATCAGGTTGCATACGAGTATCGTCGAAAACGGATGGGCGTAAGCCCGTACCGGTTAGGCGTTGGCGGCTGACATCAAATTTAGCCAATTGTTGCGTTTGAATGGTGCCTGACTCGATTCCAGATATTTCGGCCACCCCAGTGATCACCCGTCGACCATTCGGCAGTCTGGTTTGCTGCACAATCAATTTCAGTGCTGAACCGATTTGCTCGCGTATCGCCTGCAGTGGCAACCCCGCATTGCCACTCAACACCATCGTCTCGAGCCGAGACAAAGCATCGCGAGGACTATTTGCATGCAAGGTGGTAATTGAACCATCGTGACCGGTATTCATCGCGGCCAACATATCAATCGCCTCTGCGCTACGCACTTCGCCAATCACAATGCGGTCGGGGCGCATCCGCAAAGCATTTTTAACTAAGTCACGAATTGTGACTGCACCCTGCCCTTCAGAATTTGCTTGCCTTGCCTCAAGCGTCACGACATGCGGATGAGCTATCAGCAGTTCGGCGCAATCTTCAATTGTGACAATCCGTTGTGCCGGATCGACAAAACCAGCCAACACATTGAGCAAGGTCGTTTTGCCTGAACCGGTGCCGCCAGATACGAGAATATTTAGCCGACGCTCAACGCACAGGCGCAAAAACTCGGCCAAGGGCGCAGGCAAGGCGTGCAGCGCAATCAAGTCTGGCATTTGTAGTCGTTTTTGAGGAAACTTTCGGATGGTAAAGCTCGCCCCTTTGACAGAGACCGGTGGCAATACTGCGTTTAGGCGCGAGCCGTTGGGCAAACGGGCATCAACCATCGGGGAGGCCTCATCGATTCGACGTCCTAACGGAAAAACAATACGTTCAATCACACTTCGTACGGCTTGCTCGCTACTAAATTTAAGTAAGTGTTTCGAGATTCGACCTTCAGCTTCAACATAGATTTCGTCAAAGCGATTGACCATGATTTCGGTAACCGCAGCGTCTTCAAGTAACTCTTCAATCACGCCAAGCCCAATGGCTTCATCGACCACAAGCTTCAGGATTTTGCTGCGTTGCGCTTCACTGAGCGGCAACCTTCGTTTGTCTAACAATTCAGTCACGCACGTCAGTGCATGCGCCTTTAACGTACCTTCAGACAATGCACCGACATCGTTGCGCCGCAGATCAAAAGCCTGAATTAAGCCAGCGCGAAGCTCTTGACGAAGCTCTTGCTGCGCAAGATCCGCCGACTCCGACAACAGCACTGCCTTCTGCTCAAACACCTTAGGATCATTCAAGGATGCTTGAATACCGAGCGGCGCCGCTGTGGCCTCAACCGTTGCAGTGCGTGCAGTCAAGGCAAACACGCCTTTCTCAAACACAAAAGAATTCGACTCAGGCGCAACCCTGTTCGGTTCTGACTGCAACTGCAGCCTGCCTAATTCTGTTGGGGTGCCCTCGCTGCAGACGCTCTTGATAGCCGCCACCTGTGCCGCCTGCGAGGCCAGGCGCAGCAAGCACGGGCCCACCACGATCTCGTCAGACTTTTTAAGCGGTCCATAACGGGTAATACGATTACCGTTTACACGTGTCCCTAAAATTGAACCGAGATCATCAACGTGATATCCATCTTCAGCTCGCGAGATACGTAAATGTTGTCGCGCAACTCGCCAGTGCGAGACCTGAATACCGCAATCCGGCGCGCGGCCCATCACCAAAGGGATCTCAAAGCGTCCGTGCCTGCGCGTACCATCTTCAAAAAACAAATCAAGTTCAATCAATTCAAATCCTTTCCTGACAATGCAACAAAAAATGACTAGTGCTGAGAAAAAGCAGGTGCGTCTTCCCATTGAGACAACGAATTCGTCATGGGTTGAACATTGTCCAAGTCTGACTCCCATTGACCCAGACCCTCAAACGTGTTGCGCGACGTGTTCAACTCAAGTGGTTCTAAATGATTGAGCGGTGTATTTAGTGTGGGAGCAGCCGGAAACGACTCTTGCAACACACCCTGTGCGTTGGCCACGCGCGCTGCGAGGCCTGCATCTCGAGGGTCAACAATCATCGGTGTCACAAAAATTGCCAACTCTGTGTGCCGCTCCTGTTCTCGTTTGACCCCAAACAAGCCTCCTAATATCGGAATCCCTGACAGGCCCGGCAATCCATCTTGATCCCGAGCCCGTTCGCGCGAAATAAAGCCACCCAACACTAATGTCTGCCCTGAGCGCACATTGAACTCAGTTGACGCCTTTCGAATTTTTAGTGCGGGCCCACCCGGCACCGTGGTCGTGGTATCCACTGAACTGACTTCAATTTCAATCCGAGAGCGAATCGCGGCATTACGATCTGCGTGTGGCGTAATGTTTAACGAAACACCGTATTTTTTAAAGGTCGTGGTGGATTTTCCGTCTTTATCGACCGAGGCATAGGGCACTTCGCCGCCGGCTAAAAAACTAGCAGTCGAACCGCTGCGTGCGAGCAATTGCGGCTGTGCCAGCACGACGGCTTCGCCAGATTTTGACAAGGCCGCCAGCCGAGCAGACAACAAAGCATTGAGCCCTAAATAGCCAGCGGCTTGCGGCAACGGAAAGGGTAACGCCATACCCGCCTCACCAGGGCGCTGCATCAGCGAGGTTGAGCCACCCTCCCAGGCCAAGCCCGTTTGAAGGCCGCCTTGCGAAGTTGGATCCCAGCGCACTCCCAATTCGTGCATGCGCGAACTTGGCAGCTCTAACACTTGCACATCTAACAAAATCATCTTGTCCCAACCAAGCTGGCTTGTAAAATCAATGACTT
>JAIPCU010000074.1 GCA_021738045.1 Candidatus Methylopumilus sp.
TTGGATAAAGCGTGCAGCAATAAGAACACGGCAGCCGCGTTGTTGTTCACGACCGTCGCCGCCTCAGCACCCGTCAGTTCACATAGCAGTTCTTCAACCAGTTCGTCACGGTCGCCGCGCTTGCCTTCGCCTAAGTCGTATTCAAGTGCACACGGCTCGGCTGCCGCACTCGCCATGGCCTCGATCACCTCAGGGGGCATGACAGCCCGCCCAAGATTGGTATGCAGCACGGTACCCGTTAAATTGATGACGCGGCGCAGATTAGGTGTTGCACGCGCCTTAAGCGTTTGCGCGACCTGGTCAAGTACCGCCTTGAGGTCGGGTTGAGTAGTTCGTTTATTTTCAAGACACTCTTGGCGAACCACCGATAGAGTTGAACGAATGACGCGCAAGACTTCATCGCGACCATATTGATCCAACCACTCTTGCGAGCGCTCGTGTGTGACGAGTTTGTCGACTGACGGTAATTGTGCGAGCCATTCAGACACGGGCGCACGCGCCACGGGTAGTTTATTCATGAAGGTTTGAATACCTGAGTGATAGTGAGAATCTAAAAATGACCGTTGTTTGAGCCGCTATGAAAATCGAAAAAATGGATTGCTTGTGTGCTGATGAGGGTTCGCCGCGAATCGCTCACGTCTGCGTTGTATCAGCCTGACCCACAGTAAAAAATAAATTACGCCCAGTGCGAGAAAACCCCTCGGCAGATAGCGCCAGGTCCAGACTAATCGATGCAAGGTCATCGGCAACCGCATCAATCAAAGGCTCTTTCGCTTGAAACATTATTTTGAGGTAGCCACGACACACTTCGCAACATTCGCCCTGCAAGGCACTGTCACGCGTGTCGCCGAGCATCGACACCTCTTTGGGGGTTTCGCAATTTGTACAGCGTGCGCGCGGCGCATACCACTCTGAGGCGCAGAGCGAGCAGATTAGGTAGCGATGTAAATCGCGTTCGCCCACGCGTACTACGCTGGCTACGGGATGAGACCCACAGACTGGACAGAGGCCACTTTCGCCTTTGTGTAACTCGACAAACGCAGACAGCGTTTTTGACTGGGACGCCCACAGTAGCTGCAAGGCTGCGCCAATAAACGGCACGGCGTCGGCAGGCAACGCTGAGTCATCAGCGGCCAACAAGGCCTTGGCCTGACGGATCTGATCGGCCACCGCGGTCTGTTTGAGGCGCTCAAGCGCACCACGCACACCAGGCGCCAGAGGCATCGCCTCAAGGGCCTCGCTCAGGGCGTTAAACACGACTGACCATTGCGACTCGGGCAACCAAGTTGTGATGGACAAGGGGGGGAGCTTATGAATCATTGATTCGCGAACCACGTTTTCATCAAGCGGCTGTGGCGTGACGCTACCCAGGCAATCCACCTGCGCTTGCATTAACTGCGCGCAAAATGCCAGCCAGGGCGAATCACTTTGTTGTGCTGAGAGCACGTGCATACGATCAGCACGCGCCCGAAACGTCTCAGCGGCATTGACCACCACAAGCAAAGGGGTGTCGTCATCGGGCATGCCTTGGATTTCACCAGGCTGTATCAGTTTGACTGCTTTAACGCTCATGTTGCTATCTCAAGTATCTACGAGGTCAAACCCGTCCGACAAGACGGGCGTCTTACATATCGCTACAGTGCCAACCAATCAATAAGACGGCCTTCTTAATGCACCGTGTATCAAGCGCGACGGCGTCTTTAAACGAACAAGGGGAAGAATATCAGTCTTCCCCTTGCGCGGCCTGCTCAATAAACAACCAAACGCGTTATTTGCCGCCAGTCACTTCTTTAAACCAACCTGGATGGTGCTTACGTGCCCAGGCGCGGCTCACCACACCTGTCCACATTGCGCCAATCGTACCCTTCACCCAGAGTGCTGCATAGACGTGGGCAATGATCGTCAAGATCAAGACCCAAGCCGACACCGCGTGCACCAAAGCCGCCACACGGGTCACATCCACTGAAAAGTAATGTGAAAAGTAAGGCCGCCAAAACGCTAGGCCTGACACCACTAACAGGATCATGGTCAAGACCATCACCCAGAAAGCAGCTTTTTGCCCACCGTTATAGCGCCCGACTTCAGGCAAGCGATCATGATTTTTGTTTAACACGTCGCCGATCTGACTCAACCACTTGCGGTCATTCGCATTGAGAACGTTGTGGTGCCAAAATTTGAAAAAAATCAGCACAAACAACACAAACATTGCCGAACCGATAAATGGATGCAGAATTCTGGTCCATGAACCGCCACCAAACAAGCCTGTCAGAAAGAACATTGACGGATGAAACATCGCCAAGCCGCCCAAAGTCGCCAGTACAAACAAAACAGCGATCAACCAATGATTCAAACGATCTGAACCCTTGTACCGCACCAATCCCTCTTGATTAGACATGGTTCATCTCCTTAAGACTTTTTCGAGTCATCATGATCATCATCCACCGTATCCGGACCCTTGATCGCGTAATGAATCACACCAGCAAAGACGGTTGCCGCCATGGTTAACAGCGCAATCGGCTTCATGATGCCTTTCCAGAGCCCAACCGTTGACGAAATCTTTGGATCAGCCGGCAAGCCGTTGTAAGCCGTAGGCTTGTCGCCATGCGGCAGCACATACATCACGTGCGTGCCACCCACACCTTGTGGGTTATACAAAGACGCCTTGTCATAGCCACGACCGTTCAAATCTTTAATACGTTCGTTCGCGTATTTGATTCGGTCATCTTTCGGGCCAAAGGTCAGAGCTTGCGTCGGGCAGGCTTTCACGCAGGCCGGTTCGTTACCAACTGACACGCGATCCGAACACAAGGTGCACTTGGTGGCCTTGTTCGTCGTTTGCGAAATCCTTGGCACATCGAACGGGCACCCTGCCACGCAGTAGCCGCAGCCAATGCACTTGTCAGAGTTGAAATCCACAATGCCATTGTCAAGCTTGACGATCGCACCTGGGCTCGGGCACGCTTTCAGGCAGCCTGGGTCTTCGCAATGCATACAGCCGTCTTTGCGAATCAACCAGTCAATACCGCCTTTGGCGTTTTCGATCTCGTTAAATTTCATCACCGTCCAGGCATTCGCTCCGAGTTCAACCGGATTGTCATACGTGCCATCGGTGTCACCGATAACCGGACGGGTTTCGTTCCACTCCATACAGGCGACCTGACAGGCCTTGCAGCCAATGCAGCTCGAAATATCGATCAGCTTGGCGACATGAACTGTCTTGGCCGCCGAAGCGGGTGGAGTCATGGTCGTGGCAGACTGGGCGACGACTTGAAGTGCTTGAATTGCCATGTCGTATCCCCTTATGCCTTCTCAATGTTGACCAAGAACGCCTTGAACTCTGGCGTCTGAGAGTTTGCATCGGCCACATAGGGCGTCAGCGAGTTTGCAAGCTGTGCGGGTTTAGTCAAGCCTTTAAAGCCGAAGTGAATCGGTATGCCAACGTGATAAATCGTTTGGCCATCGACCTTCATGCCTTTTAAGCGCATCGTCACCATGGCTTTCGCATGCACGTGACCGCGAATCGAGCTCACCTTGACGCGATCACCCGACGAGATCCCACGCATCTTTGCCAGCTCTCGACTAATCTCAACAAACATCTCTGGCTGCACGATGGCATTCAGGTCTGAATGTTTTGACCAGTAGTGAAAGTGCTCAACCAAGCGATACGTCGTGGCGGCAAACGGATAATCTTTACGATTACCGAACACCTCCATGTCACCCTTGTAGACCCGCGACGCTGGGTTCGAGGTCGCCTTGGGGTTGTTAGGATGCATTGGATTGCGTGCCAGCGGCGTTTCGAACGGCTCGTAGTGCTCAGGGAAAGGCCCTTCAGCCATTTGCGGCGCAAATAAACGCGCCACGCCCTCTTGCACCATGATGAACGGCATCACGTTTTCTTCTGGCTTGGCATTTGGACGCATATCGGGGATATCACTGCCGCCCCAACGGTCGCCCAGCCATTTCAGCACGGTACGTGATTCATCCCAAGGCTTACCATTGATATCCGCAGACGCACGGTTATACAGAATGCGTCGGTTGGCGGGCCAAGCAAAGCCCCAATTCAAGCTTTGACCGATCTTGTGTTCTGACGTGTCGGTCGGATCGCGACGCGCGGTCAGATTACCGGCCTTGCTCCACATCCCTGAGTAAATCCAGTTACCGCAAGCTGTCCCACCGTTATCCACGAGTTGCGCAAAGCCTGCTAACTGATCACCGGCCGCTACCAGCACTTTGCCCGCAGCATCCTTCAAGTCAACCAGCGCTTTACCGCTAATTTCTCTGTTGATTTCAGCTGCATCGGGGTTTGAAGGATTGGTGTAGTTCCAGGTCAGATTCAAAATCGGATCTGCATACGCGCCACCGTCTTTCTTGTACATGTCGCGTAAGCGCGTGAACAAGCCGGCCATAATCTCTTGATCAGACTTTGACTCACCAGGGCCATCCGCGCCTTTCCAGTGCCACTGAATCACACGACCTGAGTTGGTAAACGTACCATCTTGTTCGGCAAAGCAGGTGGCTGGCAAACGAAACACTTCAGTCTGAATTTTGCTTGCATCGACGTTATTAAATTCGCCGTAGTTTTTCCAAAATTCGCTGGTCTCGGTTGAGAGCGGATCAATTACGACAAGATACTTCAGCTTAGACAACGCCGCGCTGATCTTATGTTTACTGGAGATCGCTGCCAGTGGGTTAAAGCCAGACGAAATAAAGCCATTCATCTTGCCCTGATGCATATTTTCAAAAATTTGCATGATGTCGTAGGGCGCATCACGCTTGGGCAAGTAGTCGTAGGCAAAATTGGTCTCGGTGGTGGCATGATCGCCATACCAAGCTTTCATCAAGCTGTTAAACCACTTCGGAAAGTTTTGCGGAAAATTCATCTGCCCAGGACGCAAAGCCTTTGGCGTGCGCGCGTTACGGTACTGCTCGTACGTTGCGTCTGCCTCTGCGGGTGAAGACAAATAGCCTGGCAACACTTCTGAATACAAGCACTGGTCAGTAATACCCTGCACGTTGGCGTGACCACGCAACGCGTTCACGCCACCACCAGCCATGCCCATATTGCCTAACAGCAACTGAATCATTGCCATCGTGCGAATATTTTCAGAGCCAACCGAGTGTTGCGTCCAGCCCAGCGCGTACAAGATCGTCATGGTCTTGTTCGAAGCCGACGTCTCAGCGATCATCTCGCACACTTTCAAGAACTGGTCTTTCGGTGTACCGGTGACGCTACTGACGAGATCTGGCGTATAGCGTGCAAAATGCTTTTTCATCAACTGGAATACGCAGTTGGGATCTTGCAAGGTTGGATCCACCTTGGCAAAACCGTCTTCCATTTGGTATGTCCAGCTACCCTTCGCGTAGGTACGCTTGGCTTCGTCATAGCCTGTAAACAAACCGTCTTTAAACCCATAATCTGGGTTAATCAAAAAGGCCGAGTTTGTATAGTTCTTGACGTACTCACGATGAATTTTGTCATTCGTTAGCAAATAATTGATCACACCGCCCAAAAAGGCGATATCCGCACCCACGCGAATCGGCGCGTAGTAATCGGCCACAGCCGCAGAACGCGTAAAGCGCGGGTCAACCACAACGAGCTTAGCGCCCCGTTCGGCCTTAGCCTTAATCACCCATTTAAAACCGCAAGGGTGTGCTTCGGCAGCGTTACCGCCCATAATCAATACTAAGTCAGCGTTTTTGATGTCAACCCAGTGGTTGGTCATCGCACCGCGCCCAAACGTCGGAGCCAGACTGGCTACCGTCGGGGCGTGTCAAATACGCGCTTGTGTATCGAGTGCAACAACGCCCATTGAACGCAAGATCTTGGCACTGAGATAACCCGCTTCGTTGTTCGAAGCCGAGCTCACCAGCATGCCGAAGGTGTTCCAGCGGTTCACGGTCACGCCTGCTGCATTTTTCGCCACAAAATTTTGATCGCGGTCAGCCTTCATGCGCTTGGTGATGCGCGTCAACGCTTCGTCCCAAGAGATGCGCTTCCACGTGTTTGTGCCAGGCTCGCGCACTTCAGGAAACTGCAAGCGGTTGGGGCTCTCGATCATGTCGAGAATACCAGCGCCCTTGGGGCACAAGGTGCCCTTGTTGACTGGATTATCAGGATCGCCCTCAACGTGCATCACCTTCAACTTACCGCTCGCGTCTTTGCGGCTGTACATCAGCACACCACAGCTCACGGAACAGTAAGGACAGGTACTACGCGTCTCTGTTGTCTTTTCAAGTTTGTTTGGCTTGGCAAACACTGGATCAGCGGCATGAGCAAGACCCATCACGGTCATGCTGCTTGCGCCAAGTCCGGCACCAGTCACTTGAAAAAACTGACGCCGGGTCAGTTTCACTTCAGGCATGTTGACTCCTTCGAGGTTAGGCGATCGCGCATTGATTCAGACTAAACCTGCAAATATCCCTTGGATGATGTCAACGCATTGACCGAATCCAAACAGATAGATGACATTTTGTTGAACGCAAATACGGCTATTTAAATCGTAACTGAAGCCGCAGCCTTCTAGATCGGGATAAACCCTTGTTTATAAAAAAACACAGGGGGAAAAACCTTGATCTAAAACAAAGACTTACACGAAAATTACAACAAGCCCCTCTGCCGCTAAACCCTCTGCCCCTAAAAAATAGGATTCTAAAAGCCGACCGCCTGCCCGTCTCGCCGGCTATCACTTGCCGCAACGTAACCGTCTTCGTTTAGATCAGACAAGCGCCAAATGAACTGGCCAGAACCAAAATCCATGTAGGGGTCGTCAATCGCTTTGAGTTGATGGCCTAAGCCCTTGAGTCCTTCAATCGTTTCGGCCCTCATGGTCGATTCAACATCAAGGGTGAAGTCACGCGTGAGCTTCCAGCGTGGCGCGCAGCACGCTGCCTGCGGCTGTTGGTTGTAATCCAGCATACGCACCACCGTTTGCACATGCGCCTGGGGTTGAATATCACCACCCATCACGCCAAAGCTCATCACCGGCACGCCGCCGCGGGTTAAGAAACCAGGGATGATCGTGTGAAACGGGCGCTTGCGCCCTGCCACCACGTTTGGCGAGTTTGGATCCATCGAGAACCCGACACCGCGGTTTTGCAAGCTCACGCCTGTACCGGGCACAACCACACCAGAGCCAAACCCCATGTAGTTGGATTGAATAAACGAAATCATCATGCCGCTTTCATCAGCGGCGGTCAGGTAAATCGTACCGCCCGTCGCAGGTTGACCGGGACCGAAGTGCGTGGCTTTGCTCGGATCAATCAGTTTGGCGCGTTCGGCGAGGTAGGCATCATCGAGCATTTGCGCTGGGGTGACTTCCATGGTGCGCCCATCGGCCACATAACGATATAAATCGGCCATGGCAAGTTTCATGGCTTCGATTTGGATATGCTGCGACTCAACAGAATCTACCTTCATACTCGCCAGATCAAAATGCTCAAGAATGCCAAGCGCCATCAAGGCAGCGATCCCCTGCCCGTTTGGCGGGATTTCGTGCAGCGTATAGCCGCGATAGTTTTTTGAAATCGGCGTGACCCATTCGGGTTGATAGCTGCGCAAATCATCTAGCGTATGCGCCCCGCCATTGGCTTGAATAAAGGCGATGACTTTTTCAGCGGTTTCGCCTTCGTAAAGATCGCGACCTTTGGTAGCACCGATGCGGCGCAAGGTGTTTGCAACGTCTTTAAACACAAACCGCTCACCCACATGCGGTGCGCGACCATTGGGCATAAAGGTATGCGCAAAACCAGGCTGGTCTTTGAGTTCGGGCACAGCCGCCGCCCACTTTTGTGCCACCACTGGGGGCACGGCGTAGCCGCGTTCGGCGATCTCAATCGCAGGCTCCATCAAATCCGCAAACGGCAGTTTGCCGTAGCGTTCGTGCAAGGCGGCCCAGCCCGCCACCACACCGGGGATGGTGATGGCATCGACGCCACGCTTTGGGGCGTTGGCCAACCCCTTTTCGTTGACGCCGTATTTGTTTTTAAAGTAATCGACATTCCAGGCCTGAGGGGCATAGCCCGACGAGTTCAAGCCCTGTAAGGTTTTGCCGTCCCACACGATGGCAAACGCATCACCACCTAAGCCACACGAAACAGGCTCAACCAAAGCAATGGTTGCAGCGGCAGCAATCGCAGCATCAACGGCCGAGCCGCCCTTCAGTAACATCCGCAGACCAGCTTGAGCTGCGAGCGGATGTGAGGTCGAGACCACGTTGCGCGCAAACACGGGGATGCGGATTGATGGATACGGATTTGACCAATCAAACTGTTTCATAAAATGGGCTCAGGTAAAAAATTAAAGGCGCCGACACAGTATGTGTTGCGGCGCCCGGGTAGCAAAGCTTTTACGCGTTAAAGTGAATACATTGATCTGTACCTGTGCAATAACCGTGACCTTGCAATAAACGTAATCTCAAAATGAACATCAGATCGTAACCCTGCGGTAAACGTAACCCAGCCATCAGCATGGCCTTGCAGTGCGGGTCAGCTTACAGCGCGGCGTCGCCACTCTCGCTGGTGCGGATGCGAATGGCTTGCTCGACGGGCATCACAAAAATTTTGCCATCGCCAATTTTGCCAGTACGGGCAGCTTTGACAATCGCTTCAATCACATCATCAACCATCGAATCCGGAATCACCATTTCAACGCGGATCTTGGGCAAAAAGTCGACCACATACTCAGCGCCACGATACAGCTCTGTGTGACCTTTTTGACGACCAAAACCTTTCACCTCTGTCACGGTTAACCCATTGACACCGACTTCGGCCAAGGCCTCACGAACTTCATCAAGCTTAAAAGGTTTAATGATTGCAGTAACTTGCTTCAAGATGGATCCTGTGCGAGAAAATTAAAAAGTTTCACGGAAACCGTTAGACAAAGGATAACGCCAATCTCGTCCGTATGCGCGACTGGTGATGCGCGGGCCGGGCGGGCTTTGCTTACGCTTATATTCATTGATACGAATCAAGCGAACGATTTGCTCGACCGCGGCACGCTCAAAGCCTGCTGCCACAATCTGCGCTGCAGACTGATTTTGTTCAACATACCGTTCAATAATACCGTCAATCACGTCGTATTCTGGCAAATTGTCTTGGTCGGTTTGGTCGGGGCGCAACTCGGCTGAGGGGGGGCGCGTAATAATGCGCGCGGGAATTACCACAGACAGCGTATTACGCCAGCGTGCCAAGCGATAGACCAGGGTCTTGGCCACATCCTTTAATACGGCAAAGCCGCCCGCCATGTCGCCATAGAGCGTGCAATAACCTGTTGAAAGTTCAGACTTGTTACCCGTTGTGAGCACGAGATGACCGAATTTATTAGATAAAGCCATCAGCAACATCCCGCGTAAGCGGGCTTGGATGTTTTCTTCGGTGGCATCTAAGGCCTTGCCCGCAAACATCGGACTCAAGACTTGATCAAAGCTTGCCGCCAAATCCGCAATCGCAATCTCTTCGTAGCCGACACCGAGACGCTTCACCATGTCACGCGCGTCGATCTGCGAGATATCTGCGGTGTAACGCGAGGGCATCATCACGGCATGAACGTTTTCGGCACCTAAGGCATCAACGGCAATCGCCATCACCACGGCTGAATCAATCCCACCCGACAAGCCCAAAATGACGGTACGAAAACCGTTCTTTTTGACGTAATCGGCCAGACAGGTGGTGAGCGCCTGCCAGACTTGCGCTTCAACGCCTAGCTCTGGGGCCAATGCTTGCCCGACCAGGCCTGCTGCTGACGATGCGCAGGCGACGATGCTGCTGTCGCTCGACACCTCAATTAAGCTTAGGGCACTTGTAAATTCAGGCAATCTGTTGACCAACGCACCGCTGGCATCCATGGCAAACGAAGCCCCGTCAAAGGTGAGTTCGTCTTGCCCGCCAACCAAGTTTGCGTATACCAGCGAGCAGCCGGTGCGGGACACACAACGGCGCGCAATCTCAAGGCGTTGGTCGTATTTACCAAGGTTGTACGGCGAGGCATTGAGCACCAACAGCGTGTGCGCGCCCTGCTGGGCCGCCGCCACGGGCGCAGAGTCAAACCAGATGTCTTCGCAAATATTGACGCCAAAACAGACCCCACCCACGGTGAAGCTAAACGGATGTTCACCCGCAGCAAAGTAGCGTTGCTCGTCGAACACCGCGTAATTGGGAAGCTCGCGTTTGAAATAGGTCCCTAAGACTCTGCCATCCACCAACACTGAGGCGGCGTTGCGCAGCAAGCCATTTTGGCTAGTCACGTGGCCCACCACGACGTGCAGCCCTGCCAAGCCAGACAAACTGGCACATAGGCCGTTGAGCACCTGATCGCACTGGTCGATAAATGAGGGTCTGAGCAACAGATCTTCGGGCGGATAGCCCGTGAGGACAAGTTCAGGCGTTAACAGCACCTGAGCCCCAGCGGCATGCGCCAACCGGGCAGCCTCAAGCACACGTTGCGCATTTCCTGATAAGTCACCCACTAAGGCATTAATTTGTGCAATGCTGACCTTGACGGCAGACATGTAGATTCCGGTGATACGAGTTATTGTCCGAAAATTATCGCACGCCTGCGAGGTCAGCGCAGCACTCTATAATCGAACCATCATGAAAAACACCCAAAACCCTACGCATAATCAGTTTGATAAAAAAGCCGAGGCATGGTCTGCCCGCTTCTCAGAGCCCGTTTCTGACCTCGTCAAACGCTACACGGCCTCGGTTGATTTTGACAAGCGCTTGGCCCTGGTCGATATTCAGGGCTCGCTGGCGCATGCCACCATGCTGGCTGCCGTCAACGTGATCACGGCTAAAGATTTAGCCGACATCGAGCGCGGCATGGCGCAGATCCTAAGTGAAATCCAAGCGGGCACCTTCACTTGGCTGCTTGACCTCGAAGACGTTCACCTCAATATTGAAAAGCGTTTGGTTGAATTGGTGGGTGATGCAGGCAAACGCCTGCACACTGGGCGCTCGCGTAACGACCAAGTCGCCACTGACATTCGTTTATGGCTACGTGGCGAAATTGATCAACTCGGCGAGTTGTTAAACGCGCTACGCCGCGCACTGGCCACCGTTGCGCTGCAACAAGCCGACACGATTCTGCCAGGCTTTACCCACATGCAGGTGGCCCAGCCCGTCACCTTCGGCCATCATCTGCTGGCTTACGCCGAGATGTTTGGGCGCGATGCCAGCCGGTTGCAAGATTGCCGCAAGCGGGTCAATATTTTGCCCTTAGGCGCTGCTGCCCTAGCCGGAACCAGTTTCCCGATTGATCGCCCCATGGTCGCCGGGCTTTTAGGGTTTGATGACGTCTGCCAAAACTCACTTGATGCAGTCTCTGACCGTGACTTTGCGATTGAATTTTGCAGTGCCTGCGCACTGATCATGACACATATCTCAAGGCTCTCAGAAGAACTGATTATTTGGATGAGCCCACGCGTTGGTTTTATCGACTTGCCTGATCGTTTTTGTACGGGTAGCTCGATCATGCCGCAAAAAAAGAACCCCGATGTACCCGAACTTGCGCGTGGCAAAACGGGTCGCGTCAATGGCAACTTGGTTGGTTTGCTCACGCTGATGAAAGGTCAGCCTCTGGCCTACAACAAAGACAATCAAGAAGACAAAGAAGGCTTATTTGACACAGCAGATACGGTGCGCGATACGCTCACCATTTTTGCCGACATGATCGCCGGTATCCAAGTCAAGCCTGCTGCAATGCGCGCCGCGGCCTTGCAGGGGTTTGCCACGGCGACAGATCTGGCTGACTATTTAGTGAAGCGTGGCGTAGCGTTTCGTGATGCGCACGAAGCCGTCGCTCATGCCGTGCGTGAGTGCGAGAAAAAGAATTGTGACTTAGCGGATTTAAGTGTGGCTGAGTTGCGCGTGTTTCATGCCTCGATTGGCGATGATGTGCATACGGTGCTCACACTCGAAGGCTCTGTCGCGGCCCGTGACCATATCGGCGGGACAGCGCCCGCGCGCGTGCGTCAAGCTGCTGAAAAAATCTTGACCCAAACCAAGTAAGCAGCCTCTCTAATCGTTCGTTCTCGATCTAACAGGTTCAGACGAACGACTTAGAGAAAGTGAGCTGACTTTACGACGCCCTATTCAGCCACTGGCTTGGGTCGTCATCACGCATGACTCAAACAACTGTTCGCTTCAGTCTTTGCGTTCAAACACCGCGATCGATTCGATGTGGCTCGTGTGCGGAAACATATTAATCGCGCCCGCGCTGCGTAAGTGATAGCCAGCTTGGTTGACCAGCACGTCGGCATCGCGTGCCAAGGTGGCAGGGTTGCACGACACATACACAATGCGCACCGGGCGCTCTTGTTGTGGCAACTCAGCAAGAGCCTGTACCAGGGCAAACGCGCCCTCGCGCGGCGGGTCGATCAACATCCTATCAACGCGCCCGAGACTCTGCAGCCAAGCCTGATCCACTTCAAATAAATTCAGTGTTTGAAATTTTGCATTGAATATCCCTGCTTGCACAGCAGCCTGCTCGCCACGTTCAGTCAGCGACGCACTGCCCTCGACGCCGACAACCTCGTGGCACTGTGTTGCCAAGGGCAGCGTGAAATTACCTAAGCCACAAAACAGGTCTGCAACACGATCGGTGCGCTGCACATCAAGCAGACTTAAGGCCCGCGACACGAGCACACGATTAATCTGATGATTCACCTGCGTGAAATCAGTGGGTCGATAAGGCATCCGCAGCCCAAACTCGGGCAAACTATAGCCAAGCTTGTCTTCGTCTTCGGGCTCAAGAGCGTGAACCGTATCAGGCCCTTTAGACTGCAGCCACCACTGGATGTTGTGCTGGGCCGCAAAGGCTCGTAGCGTGGCAATCTCGTCTGGGCTCAAGGGATCGAGGTGGCGCAGCACTAGCGCGGTCACTGCGTCGCCCACACACACTTCAATTTGCGCGAAGCGATCAGGGGCCGAAAGCGCCATAATCAGCCCCCGTAACGGCACGAGTAGCGCCGCCACATGGGGAGGCAACACATGACAGGTTTTGATATCTGCAACAAAGCTACTTTTGCGTTCATGAAAACCCACGAGTACGGTGCCTTTTTTGGCAACCCAACGCACTGAGAGCCGAGCGCGATAGCGGTACCCCCAACTAGGGCCGTGTAAAGGCGGCAGCATTTGTTCAGGCCGAACGTTACCGATATGGGCAAGGTTGTCCTCAAGCACTCGTTGTTTGCTCGCCACTTGGGCTGCTGGGTCAAGGTGCTGCATCACACACCCACCACACACACCAAAGTGTTCACATTTGGGCTTCACGCGCTGTGATGACTCGCGAACAATGACTTGAACGCGTCCGATCTCAAACGACGGTTTACGCCTGAAAATGTTAGCGGTCACGCGCTCTGAGGCCAAAGCGCCTTCGATAAAGACCACCTTACCGTCACCGTCATGACGGGCAACACCACGCGCCTCTAGATCGAGGGACTCAACTTGCAGCACTTCTTGGGGCATAAAGAGATCTTTTTGAAAAAGCCAAAGCCCTCTCGGTTAAACGAGAGAAGGTTTAGCTTGAGAAACACTATT
>JAIPCU010000075.1 GCA_021738045.1 Candidatus Methylopumilus sp.
AGCAACTGACGGCGTGAAATCGACATGAGTGTCTCTCGTAAGAATTTTTGATAATCCATTTAAGCACAGCACCGATCGGGCGCGTTACGGAGTTTACCCGTAAAGGATTCAGCTTTCGGTCTAGATCTGGGCGATGAGCCCATGTCAAAAACGAACCCTTAGTGGATGTCTGCCTGCAAATGGGCAAGGGCACAGGTTGCCTTGCTGATGTTAGAAAACTTAAGTGGGTTTTCGCTCAAGCAGCGCCCACGCAACGGTGCCAGCATCAACGTATTCAATTTCACTGCCAGCGGGCACACCACGGGCGAGCCTTGTGACCTTGATGCCTTTCACACGCAGAGCTTCGCCAAGATAATGCGCGGTGGTTTCACCTTCTGCGGTGAAGTTAGTCGCCAAGATCACCTCTTGCACGACCCCATTGGTTGCGCGCTCAAGGACTCGGTCGAAGTCGAGTTCGTCTGGCCCCCTACCCTCAAGCGGCGCCAAGCTGCCCATCAAAACGTAATACAAACCCTGATAACCACGAGTGGCTTCAATCGAATTTTGATCTGCTGGCGTTTCAACGATACACAGCAGGCTCGCATCGCGCTCAGTGTGATCGCAGGTCGCGCATACTGGCGTTTCTGTGAATCCATTACACAATTGACAGTGTTGTAAGCGTTGCACCGCATCAGTGAGCGCCTGCCCAAGTTGCTGCGCCGCCTTTAAGTCGTGCTGCAATAGATGATACGCCATGCGACGCGCTGTACGCTCACCCACACCAGGTAAACGGCGCAAGGCCTCGACTAAGGCTAAGAGCGGCTGTGGTTCAGAAGACGAACTCATTAGAAGGGTAGCTTCATCCCTGGGGGCAACGGCATACCGGCAGTGACGCCAGCCATTTTTTCTGAAGAGGTCGACTCAGCTTTACGCAAGGCGTCATTGAACGCAGCCGCCACCAAGTCTTCGAGCATATCTTTATCATCGGCCAGCAAGCTCGGATCAATCGTGACCCGCTTGACGTCATGGCGGCATGTCATTGTGACTTTAACGAGGTTACCGCCCGCAGCGCCTTCAACCAAAATTTCGGCCAAAGCGTCTTGCGCCTTTTTCATATTTTCTTGCATCTGTTGCGCCTGGCGCATCAACCCTGCAATCTGTCCTTTCATCATAATGAGATGTCCTGAAATAATTAATCAAATTAGAAAAATCGTATTTGAAATTCAACTCAGCATGTCATGCGCCGCGAAAAGCTTAAAGCGCTGCGTGGCCCGGACGAATCGAACCAGGCACAACGTGGGCACCAAAATCTTTCACGAGCGCCTGCACAAAGGGATCGCTTGTGACCGAGCGCTCTGCCGCCTGCTGACGTGCGGCTTGCGCGGCCAGATCGACGGCGTGCGCCGACTGCCCTTGCGCGGCCCCGATCTCAACATGCACCTGCACCACAAAGCCAAAGTATTCAGTTAACACGGCACGCAACCTATCAGCGTGCGCGCCGACGGCTAACGCCTTTGAGGCCACCCGCAAAGTGATCGCACGCCCAGACACGGCCACCCATTCGGATTGCCGAGCCAACTGTGCGGCCATACCAGACAGTGGTAGTTTGGCTGAAAACGCGGCCCAAGGTTCGGGCAAAATAATCGTGTCAGACACCGGAGCGGTCGGCGCCTGAGCAAACTGCGCATCATCGGCTTGATCAAAGACAGGTTCTGAACCGTAATCGATGTCGTTGCCTGAAAAATACTCTGGCTCGTGCTCTAAATAAGAGGGTTCTGACTCGACGTCTGAATCTTCAGACTGTTGGTTGACTAAAGGCGCCACCGTCGCAACGGCGTTTAGCTGAGAGGCGCTCGACGGCGCTGCGCTAGGCGATCTAGTGCTTGGCTGTGCTGCGCTTGGCTGTGCTGCGCTTGGCTGCGCGGTGTTTGGTTGCGATGCGTTGGGTTGCGATGCGCTGTGTTGCGATGCGCTGTGTTGCGATGCGCTGTGTTGCGATGCGGTGGGTTGCGATGCGGTGGGTTGGGTTGTACTAGTTTGCGTCACGCTTAGCTGCGCTGCACTGGCTTGCACTGGTCTTGGCTGCCTGACCGCCGCTTGGCTGACGGCAGGCGCGTTGGCCGTTAATGTTTGCTTAGCTTGGACAGCAGTGTCACTTGCTGCGGCCGACGGCGTACTTGCCGCTTGGGCAACTTGCGGTACGGCTTGCTGTTTCGCACCGCCCGCCGCGCCCGACAGAGACAACATACGCAGGCATGCCATCACAAAGCCGGCGTACTCATCAGGCGCAATCGCTAACTCAGAGCGACTATGCACCGCCACCATATAAAACAATTGCACTGCATCGGGCTGCAACGAGCTTGCCAGGCGCTTAATATCAACAGCCAAAGGATCTGCATCGTCAATCGCTTGTGCAACTCTTTGCACGATCGCCACCCGCGATAACAAGATTGCAAGGTCGGCGAGAGCTGCTCGATAAGACAAGCCTCGCGTCGCGAGTTCGCCGGCAATTTCAAGGACTGCACTCGCCTCGCCGGCCTGCAACGCGTCGAGCAAGCGCACTAAGTGCCGCTGATCAATCGTACCGAGCATGCCACGTACAGATTCTTCGGTCAGATTACCGGCGCTGTAAGCAATCGCCTGGTCGGTAAGAGATAAAGCATCACGCATTGAGCCTGAGGCGGCCTGGCCCAATAAGCGTAAGGCAGGCACTTCAAACGGGATGTCTTCTGAGCCTAGTACTTGCTCGAGGTGGCCAACAATCGCGTCACCTGGCATCTGCTTCAGATTGAACTGCAAACAACGCGATAAGACGGTGACAGGTATTTTTTGTGGGTCGGTCGTTGCCAAAATGAACTTGACGTGCGCCGGTGGCTCTTCGAGCGTTTTGAGCATCGCGTTAAAGGCGTGCCCAGTCAACATGTGCACCTCGTCGATCATGTAGACCTTAAAACGACCGACGCTTGGTGAATAGACAGCTTGCTCAAGCAACTGTGTCATCTCTTCGACGCCACGATTTGAAGCGGCATCGAGTTCTAAATAGTCAACAAAGCGGCCTTCATCGATTTGCGTACACGCCTGACATACCCCGCAGGGCGTGGCGGTAATACCAATTTCGCAATTCAGGGCTTTAGCCAAAATGCGCGACAAGGTTGTTTTACCGACACCACGTGTGCCAGTAAACAACCAGGCATGATGCAAGCGTTGGGTGGTGAGGGCGTGCGTCAGTGCGCGGACAACGTGATCTTGACCGACCAGAGTGTCAAACGAACGTGGACGCCATTTGCGCGCAAGGACCAGATAAGTCATGAAATATGTGGATTACTGATAAAAATTACCAACAAAATCATCGAATCGCTAACAACAGCCACTCATACATCCACTGACAAGGCGAAAGAGGCGAGCCTGACTTCGGCACTGTTTCTGCACGACTATGGCTGCTTCGTTCCCGACCTGACCAGATTTGCCGCCGAACCATGCGAAGGGGCCCGCCAAACTCCATTCTAGCAGGGCTTGTCGCTCGCTAGCGGCTCAAACTCAAACCACAGGTCATCTCTGGGAAAATAAAGCGCAGCGCGCGCGGCTTGGCCGTCGAACCCAGTCACCCGCTCGCAGTAGCCTTGCAACTGCTTTGCATAGCGAACCAGCATTCGCTGACCAAACGCCTCAGTCGTTTCACCCTCAAGCGGGCGGCCGGTTTTGTAATCGACCACTAGCCAACCTCGCTCATCCTGAAGGGCGAGATCCAAGACTGAGACTTTGCCAGTCTCGTCGAGCAGGGCCCATTCGCGGCGCGCCCCTAACTGGGAAAGCAACATTTGGCCACGCTCATGCTTAAGCATCGCGCCGAGTGTCTCGAGCACCTCGTTGGCAGCAGCGGACACCTCGGGCGCGGGCACACCAGCTTGGACGCACTGGCGCTCAATCCGTTTGCGTTGCGCCTGCAAGGCTCGCTCGGACCAATGCGCAATACCGTGTTGACCCAAGTGATCAAGCCATGCATGGATCAGCGTACCGAGCACGCGCTCGTAGGATTTTACGGCGGGCCAGACGTACGCCGCGTTGTACGCGAACGGCACAACTGCCTGAGATTCGACCGCCCCCCTTGTCACAATCGAAGGGGGCGCCAGAGCGGCAACCTCTAGACGGCGAACTAGCGCACCACCGCGACGATGGGGCACCGCCGCGGATGGCTCTTCTGGCTGCGCGACCACAGGCGCAATCGAATCTCTGTGCCAACCCGACCACAAACGCTCAAGCAGACTGCCTTTGGTCGGCTGAGCGACGGTCAGGTCTTTGGTTGACACACTCAAATCAGCCACAAGGTGCAACACCTGTTTAGCACGCGTCGCAGCCACATACAGCAGGCGATCGATTTCAAACTCTCCTCGACGCTTTTCTCGCTGTGCAAGATATTTCGCGATCGGATCTTGCTCTTTGCTTGCGCGCGCTTTGATCGGGCCTAACAGTAACTTCGAACCGACTTGCTCAAAACGTAACAAGGGCGCCTGGTCTGGCGCCGGACCACGCTGCAAACCATACAGAATGACGGTTTCAAACTGCAGACCTTTACACTTGTGCATCGTCATAATTTCAACCGCTCTTTCGTGCGGGTCGGGCGAGGCATACAGCTTTTGAAGACGCTCTTGTAATTCGTCGATCTGAAGCGCGCCATACGGTGCCAAACGTTCAATCAACTCAAACACACTTTCGGCATCTTGCAGATCGGCTTCTGACTCAGCCAGCGCCGGCCCAGCCAACGCTCGCCATACCGACTCAAGACGCGCAGCAAACGGCTGCAGGTCATCTTGCGTTAAAGCCTCGAGCAAAATCGATGCCACGCCGCGCAAGCGTAAAAACTCTGCTGGCTCGAGCGTCTGTTGCGCTCGACACAGGCCGGCCGAATCGGTTGGCTTCAGTGCAGCGCGCAAAATGTCTGGCACTGACAGGTGATTCTGGCCAAACAGAGCATGCAAACTCGCGAGCGTTAAACCACAATACGGCGAGCGCAACACCGATAGCCATGCCAAACGATCAGCAGAATGTGTCAGGGCACGCGCGATCTGAACCAGATCGACCACATACGGGCGCTGATGCAAGGGCACCAACTCAACGGCACGACAAGCGATCCCTTCGCGCTGCAACAGTTGCGTCAGATCAAGCAAATGCGCACGTGCGCGCACCAAAATCGCGACCGGGTGTTTGTGCTCGGGCTGACTAAAGTCTTCAAGCGCCTGACGCACCAACTCGACGACGCGCTGCCCAGATGTCTGCGGTTCATCTGGCAAGAAAGAATGGCACTGCACTGCGTCAATGACCGTCTCAGCCTTGAAGGCGATTGAGGCCGCATACGATATCGCCCCCACCGCCGGATCGTCGCCTTCAGGAAACATGGGTTTGAAGGTTGCATTGACCCAATCCACGATTTTTCTTTGCGAGCGAAAATTATCGGTCAGCTGTAAACAAGTCAGCTTCAATCCTGCCAAGCCTTGATCGCGCACCTTGATAAACAAGCTCACGTCAGCCTTACGAAACCGATAGATCGACTGCATCGGATCGCCGACCAAAAACAAACTTCGTCCATCGCCCTGCTGCCAACCCGAGGTAAGTTTTGTGATCAACGAAATCTGCGAAAGACTGGTATCTTGAAACTCATCAATCAACAGGTGCTGGATGCTGGCGTCGAGTTTAAGCAACAGTTCGCTTGGATCATCGGTGTGCCCCAACGCTAAATCAGCACGACGGGCAATCTCGATAAAATCGACCTCACCTGTCTGAATAAACTGCAGCGTCAGCTGCCCGGCTGCCAGTTTTAAACACTGCATCTGCGCCTGAATGATTTCCCATTGTTCAGACGTAAATTCATAATCTGGCAAAGTGGTCGTGCCGTGCAAACGGCTGAGCCACTCTGGTGACTCAGCGCCCGCGAGCTCGATTGGACGATGATCAGTCAACCATTGCAACATTTGCGCCTTGGCAGCCTTACCTTCGGCGCTGGCCGGAAACCCTTGCCCAACGTTCACGGCCTTTCGCACCAGCCCGTCGCCCGTCAACAACAAAGCAGCCAAACCTCGCCAACGCTCGAGCTCGTCCACACTCGCCTCAAAGGGACTGCCATCCCAATCAAGCAACGCAACAATCGGACTATCAGCCTTAGTCTGCAGAAGGTTGCCCGCAGCGAAGTGTGCGAGCGGCGCAAGTTGCGCGGCCCAGCGCTCAGGCATGACAGCTAGCAACTTTGTCAGGTCTTGCTCAACCGCCTCGAGTAAATTATCTTCGAGCGCACTGTGATCATCACTTCGCTCAAGATGTGGCAACCACTGATCGCGCTGGCTCAACATATCAGCCAGCGCGTCGCGCGTGGCGGATACATCCAGATCCATATGAGTCAACAAACGCTCGACCTCAGGGCACTCACCCGCCAGATCTATCGTGGCACTTGCGGCAGCGAGATAGTGCGGCCTGGCATCCTCAGCAATGCCGGGCAAGCCGCCCATCGATGACATCCAAGGCATCGCCCGCACCAACGAGGCGCAAAACGAATCAATCGTACGAATCGCCAACCGCGCCGGATATTGCAAAATATTCCACTGAAATTCTCGGTCACGCTCGAGCGCCTGACGCGCCATGGCCCAACTGCGTCGTTCGTGCTCGGCTGCAGGCGGGGTGTCGCTTAATCCTTTGGACAACTTCTCGAGCACTCGCTCGTGCATCTCGGCCGCAGCCTTACGTGTGAAGGTGATGGCAATGATGTTTTCAGGTCGCTTGACCGTGCTTAACAAAGCAAGAATGCGGTCAGTCAAGAGCTCTGTCTTGCCTGAGCCTGCCGGAGCCTGCACCAAAAACGAATGTCTTGGGTCGGTTGCCTGCAGTCTGATCGCGGCATCGCTAGGTTGCTTTTCACTCATCACTAGGCTCATCTTCGTACAGACGCAGCAAGGGCAAGACATCGCAGTGCTCTAAATCTGTTTTATTCCAGGCTTGATTCAGGGCATGACCCGCAACAAACTCGTCGGCCAGTGTTTCAATGGCCGTTTGAAGTCTGTGCAGCAGTGCCTGCCAGTTTTCGTCTTTAAACTTTGCTTCGTCTAAGGTCTTGGGCCCTTGCAAGCCGAGGCAATCGCGCTCAACCAACCCAGCTACCACGGTTTCTTTTGAATGCAACTGCACCAGCACTAATCCAGCGGTTTTCACTAAAGTCTGTTCGTCAGCAGCACCCGTCTGGCCGAGCATCATGGCATAGGCGGGCACCTGCAAATTTAAAGGACGAGGTGTTTTCCAGTCGTTTAAGACTTTGGGCAGGGCCGCGCCCGTTTTGTAATCAATAATGACACGGTCTTTGGTCTCACCCACCACGTCTAAGCGGTCAAGTCGCACGTCAAGGGTCAGCCCCTTCACAGAAAGTTTTCGCTTTTGTTCAACTTCGATCACTTCAAACGGCAGTCGCGCCTCTTCGAGCGCAAGCCATTGTCTGACCACCGCAATACCGCGCTCGATTTCAAGCTGTTGCAAGGTTTCATCAAAGGCGTGCAATTCTTTACGACCAACCTCTTGCGCGATACGTTCAAGTTGAGAGTCGAGCGTGTGTTGCATGACGGCCTCGTGCAAGGTCTCTTGATCACGCAACTCTTCCCAAATCCGTTGCAATACGCCATGTAAAAACATGCCACGCTGCATCTTGTAGGCCAGTTCTGTGTAGGCGGGTAACCCACGCACCCCTAAGCGATACCGGATAAAGGCCCACAAAGGATTACGCGCCTGAGTTTCTAACAAACCAATCCCACCAGAAATCTTTTCACCCTCAGCGACCTTGGGCCCGCGCTCGTCTGGTACGCGTTCGAGCAAAGCCGCTACGTGCTCAGTTCTCGAAGGGGTCCAGAGGTCTGGGCTCGGCTCAAGCGACACAATCAACGGCGAAGGTCGCAGGGCCCGCTCGCCTTCAAACAAGGCAGAGCTCACGACAATGGTTGGGGCAGTATGACAAAGTGCCTCAAAGATTTTTTCGGCCCATTGGCGCTCGCGCTCAGGGGTGGCACGCGGCGCTTGCGCCTGACGCAACGCCTGTGCTGGAATAAAGGGATTGGGCTTGGCGATCGCAGGCAACACGTCGTCAGTCAGGCCCAACATCCAGATCGCATCCCACTGACCGCCCTCTGCCTCGAGTAACCCCAAGACATCCAGACGCGCATCGGCTGCACGTTGCGGCTGAAACAAGGTGCTACGCGCGAGTCGGCTGAAAATCTTTAGGGCTTCACCTGCAGTCAGCGTGCCTAGAACTGCTGAGAGTGCCTCAAACCGTTCAAATAAATCATCAAGCGCCTCAAGCACTTGATATGCGGTCGAACTTTGTTGACCCGTACCGGGAAAGCCAAGCGTCGCAAGTGTCGCACGAAAAAAACGAGCCCAAAAATATGCCTGCGCCGACGAGGCACTGGCTTGCCAATCTTGCCAGGCTCGCTGCCAGGCGGGCGACAGCTGCTCGAGCTTAGTGATAGCACTCATCCAACCAGCCAGGTTCACTTGACTGACATATTGCTGACGCCAGCGAGCATCTATCTGGGCGCGCCTCCCCATCTCTGCGACATGCCCTACGCAATGACCGGACAGCAATGCTGCACTCAACTCAACAGGAGCCGCTTGTTGTTGTTCTTTCAGCAACACAAACGTACGCAACCAAGCTAGGGCAGCACGCCCTGCCGCCCAGTCAGCTAACGGCCGCGCAACGGCAACGTTAAAGCTGTACTCGGGAACACCCCGCTCGTCACTCAAGACGCGCGTCAGAACACGACGGGCGAAAGGGACTTGAGAGTCGAGCGCGACCGCCACAATCGCAAAGCGACCCTCAGGATGCGCGTGAAGCTGAGCTCGCGCCCAATACGCGGCAGCCTGCCATTCAGACTGCGCAGTCGCACTCACCACACGAGTCAACGCCCCTGCATGCGCCGCTGGTTCGCGCAACACCGAGAGGGCAATCCCACGCGCCAATAGCGCCGCACACAAGACGCCCATGCGTGGTGAAATCTCACTAAAGCCCGCCAATACAATACTGCCTGGCAATTCAAGGCCTGCCTCAATATGCTGAATCAGCCTCGCCACAGCCAAGTTCGGATCCAAGGCATCGAGCGCATGCAATCGGCTGTGGTAGCCGTCGCGCCAACGCAAAAAACTTGCATACTCTTCGTTAACAGTAGACTCATCTACCGAGATGCGCCACTCGTCGATCAACTGGGCCGCTTGCATCGCCCCCGTCGCCGCTTGTGTCACATCAAGCAGCACGCGCTCTTTTTCAAGCGTTTCAATCACTTCAGCCCACACGGTTTGCGCCGCAAAGTGATCGAGTAACAAGGTATGTTCGACGAGCCCGTTTTGAAATCCGGCACGGCTCAATTGCTGGACTAACCAGCCCGACCAAGGAGCAACCGTTGGAACTTCAGAGACTTGTTGCGCCTGCCCCGCCTGCTGCCGAGCCAGAGTTTGAATGACCCGGCGTGCGAGGCGATTATTGACGGTGATGACCGCAGTATCGCGCGCACTTCTCTCACGAAGTTCGGCGTAATCGATGAACGGTAATTCAGACAAGTTTTGCATAAGAGGCGGCCTAAAAGCCGCACATAGAGGCAATGGTTTCCCAGTTCAAACGCATTGAGGGCGATAGGTAGGCTAAAAACCCGACAGATAACACACCACCAAGCAAGGCCCAAAGGCCCGCACGCAGCATCAGCGAAGCTTTGCGCGAACGTGGCGGCTTCAACGTCGCACCAGACACATAGGGTTGAGCGGACGTGTCAAAATGACCATTCACCTAAGTCGTTTTAGCAAGCACTGATGGATTCAGTGGAGTTTCTCGCACCGGCAAATATAAAGCCGCAGCGATCAGAGACAAGGCAATGCCAAGCCACCAGACCAGATCATAGCTGCCGGTCACGGCCTGCACTCGACCACCAATCCAGACGCCACTGAAGCTGCCGAGTTGATGCCCGAGAAAGGTCATGCCCATCAAGGTTGCACCGAAACGCAAGCCGTAAATATGGCCAATCAAGCCTTGAGTCAGTGGGACAGTGCCCAGCCAGAAAATACCCATCCACCCAGCAAAGACATAGACCACCCACGGTGAGGTTGGCATCACAAGAATCCAAATCAAACCTACCGAGCGTAACGCATACAAGCCAGCCAACAGGTTCTTTTTGCTATGCGTACCACCCAACTTGCCAGCGGTGAAAGAACCGAACACGTTGAACAGGCCAATCAAACCGATCGCGATCGCACCCGTACTGGCATTCAGACCTTGATCGACCACAAACGCCGGCAGATGCAAGGTGATGAACGCAGTATGAAACCCACAGACAAAGTATCCCCAAAAAATCAGATGAAACGTGGGGTGCTTGAGTGCCTGACTAATCGCCTGCAACATCGATTGCTGCGGACCAGTGTTTGGGCCGGGTGTACCACGCAAAAACCAAGCCAAAGGCAAGGTCATGGCTAGCGTGAGCGACAGCACCCAATAGGCACCGGTCCAGTTGAGCGAGTCGATTAAGAACTGCCCAGTGGGTACCACCAAAAACTGACCCAGCGAGCCGCCTGCGCTAGCGATACCCATTGCGGTGCTACGCGACTCTACAGGTACTGTGCGCGCAATCACAGGCAAAATCACTGCGAAGGTGGTGCCGGCCTGACCCAAGCCAATCAGCAGACCAGCAGTCATGTACAACTCGAACTCGGTGCTTGAGTAGCGCGTACCCAAGAGCCCTAAGGCATATAAGGCAGCGCACAGCGCGATGGTTCGACCTGCGCCCAGACGATCTGCCATCATGCCCGCACCGATCGCGCCAAAGCCCCAGGCCAAGTTTTGTATGGCGAAGGCCATCGAAAACACTTCACGACCCCAGCCACGCTCAAGCCCCATCGGCTGAATAAACAAGCCAATCGTTGCACGAATACCCATGGCAAGCAGCACAATCAAGGTGCCGATCACAATCGTGCGTAGCGCAAGGGGATCGTCAAGTAATTGTGGTTTGGGTGTTGCGGAAGTGGGCGTATGCGTCATGTTACGAGGTGAATTATTCTATTTTTTTGGATCGTGAATTTGCATCACGATTGCTTGAAACTGATCATAACGAAAAGCGCAGGTAAAAACCAAAATTCAGCAAGAAAATTGGTCCCGCCGACTGGAATCGAACCAGTGTCCCACGCTTAGGAGGCATGTGCACTATCCACTGTGCTACGGCGAGAACTTCTCTGTTTAAACCACAAGTGTGAGTGTAACAAGCGCCCGGACTTTACCTACTGAAACATCGATTAACCTCTGGGGTGATGTTGCGCGTGAAGGCTTTTTAGGCGCTCGCGCGCCACGTGGGTATAAATTTGCGTGGTCGATATATCAGAATGTCCCAACAGCATCTGCACCACGCGCAGATCTGCCCCGTGATTGAGCAAATGTGTGGCGAAAGCATGCCTCAAGACGTGTGGCGAGAGCGGCGCATTGACCCCCGCCAAGACTGCGTATTTCTTGATTAACAACCAAAAAGATTGTCGCGTCATGGGCGCAGCGCGCGCCGTCACAAATAACGCGGGACTCGTGCGTTGCCCAAGCAACTGCGGGCGCGACTCGGCCAGGTAGCGCGTAATCCAGTGTGCCGCCTCGGCGCCTAACGGTACCAAACGGTCTTTACCACCTTTGCCCTGTACGACTCGCACCACCCCATCACTTAAACTCACTTCGAGCACGCCAACACCGACTAGCTCTGAGACCCTTAAGCCAGTCGCGTAGAGCACCTCTAGCATGGCGCGGTCTCGCAGACCCCGCGCCGTGTGCACGGGGGGCTGCTGCAGCAAAGCCTCGACCTGCGCCTCGGACAAGGTTTTAGGCACTCGCAAGGGCTGACGCGCCGTGGTCAGTTGCAGACAGGGATCAGCCACTACGCGTTGATGACGCAACGCCCATAAGTAGTAACGACGCAAAGTTGCCAAGCGCCGATTCGCGGTGCTTGCCTTAGTTTGAGCATGTTTTGCCGCGAACCAAGCCTCGATATCGCCACCCGCTGCGGCGTCTAACTCAAGGCCACGTTGCCCTCTAAGCCACTCTTCAAAGCCGATTAAATCCAAGCGATAAGCGGCCAATGTATTGGCGGCCAAGCCATCCTCAAGCCAAACCGCATCAATGAACTCACCGATAGAGGCCGATTCTGTATGACCCATAGAAAAAACTACCCCTGATTACATCGATTGTGATCGAACACTGCGCCTGCTGCCTGAACTGTACAACGCGACGACCTGTCTTTTTTACAGTCCGCACTGAATGATGGACAATACCGAGGCTAGCCGCTCTAAGCTAACCGCAACGGTCGACAGCGCCTTAGCCTCGCGCGAGAGTCGCGATCGTCATCTAGCTCGACTAATGGGCGTGACAAACCTCACCTCTGACCTGACTCGAAGACACAATTCTGATGCCCGCTCACACATACTTGACACTTGACCTAACAGACGAAGCAGCCACCGACGCGCTTGGCCAGGCCTTAGCAATGGTTGCGGCAGAGTTGAGCCCAAATTCTGCTGGCGTATTGATACCAGGGCCTGACGTTCAGGGCAGAATTCACCTTCAAGGCGAGCTCGGTGCGGGTAAAACTGCCTTGGTCCGAGCCTTTTTGCGGCACTGCAGCATTTCTGGCCGAATTAAAAGTCCAAGTTACGCGCTACTTGAATCTTATGAAGTTTCTAACTTATACTTGTATCATCTTGATTTTTATAGATTTAGCGATCCTGCCGAGTGGCTAGATGCAGGGTTTCGTGATCTATTTAAAAACAAGGCACTGCTTTTGATCGAATGGCCTGAGCGGGCCGGCGACTTACTGACTGCGCCAGACTTGTTAATTCAGTTGGCGTACGCGGGTGCAGGTCGCCAAGTCACGCTTAAAGCGTTCACTGAAAAAGGGATTAGATGGCTCACCGCTTTGCCTCAGACCGCGATGATGTATCGCCACCCACCCGAGCGCTCAGCCGACGCCGCCTGTTAGGCGCAGCGTCTACCCTTTTATTGCTGCCAGTCATCCCACGCATCGCGATGGCCGCGCGCCTACTCGCCGTGCGCACTTGGCCAGCAGAAGAATACACACGCGTCACACTCGAACTTGATAGTGAACTGAAAGCCGAACACTTCACTTTAGACACCCCACACCGTATGGTGGTGGATATTCAAGGCATCGACATCTCACCCGGGCTCAATGAACTCGTGCGCAAGGTGCGCACTGACGATCCGTACATCAGTAGTTTGCGTGTCGCGCAAAATCGCCCGAATGTTGTACGAATTGTGTTTGACCTTAAGCAAGCCATTGCCCCACAGGTCTTCACACTCAAACCGGCAGGTG
>JAIPCU010000076.1 GCA_021738045.1 Candidatus Methylopumilus sp.
GAGCAGCACAATGCTAAGGCAAGCAGTTAAGTCTAGGGGTTTGCGGTCATTCATGTGTTAGCGAGTTTAGTAGAAATCGAGCAGCGCAGTAGGAATCCCGTCTCTTTCCTCGTCTGCGGCGTCCATTAGGGCGAGGACGGTGAGGGTGTCAACGGCTTAGACCTCAAGCGCCTGGGGTGTCGGCAGAGCCGCTGTTAAACTAGAGTCTTGTTCGCTGAATCAATGCCTCTTTTGCCATGACCCTTGCTGCACCCTCACACACCGCCTCACTCGCTGAGTGGCTCAGTTATCTTGAACAGCTTCATCCAAACGCGATTGACATGGGGCTTGAACGAGTGCGCGAAGTCGCTGCGCGTTTGCCAATCGAAACCAAGGCACTCAAAATAGTTGTGGGTGGCACCAATGGCAAAGGTTCAACCTGTGCCATGCTCGAGGCAATTTTGCTCGCGGCAGGGTATCGGGTGGGGCTTTACACGTCGCCCCATCTGGTGAACTTTAACGAGCGAGCTCGCCTGAATGGTGAAATCGTCTCTGACGCTGAGTTTGTGCGTTATTTCAACATGGTCGAGGCCGCCCGCCAGGGCGTATCGTTAACCTATTTTGAATATTCAACACTCGCCACGCTAGCCATGTTTGCCGCTGCATCACTTGATGTGATGGTGCTTGAGGTGGGTTTAGGCGGGCGCTTGGATGCGGTGAATATTGTTGATGCTGATTGCTCAATTATCACCAGTGTCGATATCGATCACGTCGACTGGCTAGGTGATACGCGCGAGAAAATCGGTTTCGAAAAAGCGCACATCTATCGCAATGGCCGTCCGGCAATTTGTAGTGATCCCGCACCTCCCCAATCCTTAATTGATTACGCCAAAACCATAGGCTGTGATCTCTGGTTATTCGGGCGCGACTTTAACTATTCGGGCGATCGCCAGCAATGGGCGTTTGCTGGGCGCCAGCAGCGGCGCAATGCGTTGGCGTATCCGGCTTTACGGGGCGCCAATCAATTGCTCAATGCCGCGGGCGCCTTGGCTGCGCTTGAGGCCTTGCGTGAGCGCCTAGCGGTGCCGCAGCAGGCCGTGCGCTTGGGCTTGCTGCAAGCGTCGTTGCCCGGGCGTTTTCAAATTTTGCCTGGTCAGCCGACCGTGATTCTTGATGTGGCACACAACCCCCATGCGGCTGCCGTTCTTGAAAAGAATCTGGGCAATATGGGATTTCATCCTTACACCTACGCTGTGTTCGGGATGCTATCTGACAAGGATATCGCCGCGGTGGTCAAGCACCTGGCCCCCCGCATCGATCACTGGTTCTGTGCCGGCTTGCCCGGTGCTCGGGCGTTAAGCGCCGAACAGTTAGCCGCCAAAGTGAAAGAATCTATCGCAGGTCATCAATCGAGCGGCGAGGCCGAAGTTGCCGTGAGCCAGTTCCCCTCAGTCGCCGAAGCCCTGGCAGCAGCCCACAAACTCAGTAAGCCGGATGATAGAATCATCGTATTCGGATCGTTTCTGACTGTCGCGGGTGCACTGCAAGCCACCGGGAGGTCAGCATAAACGCTTTTCGCCGTTGTCAGGCGCTTTTCGGGTCTGTCTTTTTTTTGAGTCAGGGTGTTTGAATCAATGGGACTATTTTCCAGAAAAGATAGTGCAGCACCGCGTAAGCCTCCGGGTAAGGTGCGCCCCTCTGTCTCCAGCGAGGCTCAGGCGGCCGATCTGCGCGTCAGAGCTCGCAGACGTTTAGCGGGGGCCGTTGCCTTGGTGCTGGCCGCAGTTGTTGTACTGCCCATGCTGCTTGACTCTGAACCCGCGCCTGTCTCAAATAAAATCCCGATCAAAATCCCTGATCGCAATGCGCCTTTTCAGCCTAATCTAAGCGACCCTGTGGCTGCCAATAGTTCGTCAACGCCTGCAGCGCCAGAGACCTCTTCGACGGTAGCGCCACCTGCTGCGTCGGCTCCAACAACAACGACGCCCCCAAAGCCTGAGGCCAAGCCTCGGGTCGATCCCAATGCAGCGGCGACTAAAGTTGAAGCGTCTAAACCCCCACCTAACCCGCCCGCTGCGGTTCGCACAGACGACGGCGCACGCGCGGTGGCTTTGCTTGAAGGGCGCCCAACATCAGAGTCCGCTGGCCCACCTGGCGCGGCGACAACACCCAAGGCGCCAACCCGTGGCAACTTTGTTGTTCAGGCAATGTCGCTTGACATAGCAGCTGACGCACAAACCCAAAAAAATAAATTGTTAGCAGCAGGCGTAGGCAACGCTTTTGTCGATGGCCCGATTGATGTCAATGGTAAAGCCAGATACCGCGTGCGAGTGGGGCCGTTTCCTTCTCGCGAAGCCGCGCAAGCTGCACAGACCCGTCTGCGCACGCTTGGGTATGACGGCGCCTTTATTGCAACGCAGTGACTGGGTTTGATTTTGTTGTGCTAGGCGTGTTGGGCGTTTCGGTCGTGCTAGGCCTGATTCGCGGACTGCTCAAAGAGGTGTTGTCCCTCGCGGCCTATGCCTTTGCCTTTATTGCTGCTATTTGGTGGGGGCCACGCGCTGCTGACTGGCTGGCGAGTTGGATCGAGCAGCCGTTTTTGCGCATGACCTTGGCGTACGTCGGTGTGTTTATTGTCGTGTTGTTGTCGATTGGGATGATCAATATGACGTTATCGGCCCTGATTGATAAAACGGGGTTGACCCCGGCAGATCATGGCTTGGGTGCAGTGTTTGGTTTGGCTCGAGGTGTTTTGTTTGTGTTGTTATTTGTGACGGTGGCTGGATATACGCCACTCCCCGAAGAACCGTGGTGGAAGCAGGCTATGTTTTCAAAGCAAGTCGTCGGAGTCGTGCAGCAAATTAAGTCGCGCGTACCAGAGCCAATCCGTGAGTGGTTGCCCTATTAAATCCGACACTCTTGTTAAAGTCACAGGTTATCTGACTGAGTACTAAAGAATTGAAATATGGCGGATTGCCTGACCGAGTACAAAAGAATTGAAATATGGCGGGTTGGCTGACCGAGTACAAAAGAATTTGAACGTGGTGGGTTGCCTGACATCAGTACGACAGAATTTAAACGTGGTTTAACGGTTATCAGGAAAGTACATGTGCGGAATTGTTGGTGTGATTGGTCGTGGTCCTGTCAATCAGCTTTTGTATGACAGCTTGCTGCTACTGCAGCACCGCGGTCAAGATGCTGCAGGGATTGCCACCTCAAACGGCAATCATTTCAATATGTATAAAGCGCATGGCCTCGTGCGCGATGTGTTTCGTACCCGCAATATGCGCGCGCTGCCTGGCACAACCGGCATCGGTCAAGTGCGTTACCCAACAGCAGGCTCGTCAGACAGCGTCGAAGAGGCGCAACCCTTTTATGTCAATGCGCCGTTTGGGATCACATTCGCCCACAATGGCAATCTGACCAATTGGCGCGAGTTGCGTGTGTCACTATTTACAAACGATCAGCGTCACATCAATACCAATTCAGATTCAGAGGTACTGTTAAACGTCTTGGCGCATGAATTGCAACGGGCTGCCAATGGCGTGTCTCTTGACGAATCCGCGATTTTTCGGGCGGTGAAAGCTGTGCATGAGCGAGTCAAGGGTGCTTACGCAGTGGTTGCACAAATTGCAGGCTATGGCTTGCTAGCGTTTCGTGATCCGCACGGGATTCGTCCCTTGTGCATCGGCCGCTTCGATACCGCACAAGGCCCCGAGTGGATGGTTGCCTCTGAGTCTGTTGCGCTTGAGGGCTCAGGTTTTCAATTTGTGCGCGACGTCTTGCCGGGCGAGGCGGTGTTCATTTCGCTCGATGGCAAGTTTAGTAGTGAAGTATGTGTCAAGGGTGCGCTGCACGCACCCTGTATTTTTGAATATGTGTATTTTGCCCGGCCTGATTCGGTCTTAGACGGCGTGTCGGTGTATGGTTCGCGTTTAAAGATGGGCGAGTATTTGGCCGATAAGTTAGCGCGCACTTTGCGCTTAGGCGATATTGATGTGGTGATGCCAATCCCTGATTCGTCGCGTCCTTCGGCGATGCAGTTAGCAGATCGTTTAGGCCTAAGCTACCGTGAGGGTTTAATCAAAAATCGCTATGTTGGTCGAACTTTCATCATGCCTGGCCAGGCAGTACGCAAAAAATCAGTCCGTCAAAAGCTCAACACGATTGGGATGGAGTTCAAGGGTAAAAATGTGTTGCTCGTCGACGATTCAATCGTTCGCGGAACAACGAGCCGTGAGATTGTTGAGATGGCACGAGCAGCCGGGGCGAATAAGGTTTACATGGCCTCAGCAGCGCCGCCGGTGCGCTATCAAAACGTCTACGGCATCGACATGCCAACCCAACAAGAACTTATCGCGACTGGGCGTGACGAGCAAGAGATTGCCAAGATTATTGGTGCTGACGCGCTGGTCTATCAAGATATTGATGCCATGCAAAAGTCGGTGTCAGATCTCAATCCGACTTTGACGCATTTTGATACGTCGTGTTTTACTGGTGAATATGTCACGGGCGACATTACCCCAGAATATCTCGAACGTTTAGGCTTAACCCGACAAGCCGTTCGCAAAGAACAAAACGGGCTACTGTTCAATATGGGCTTTGCCGCAGAAGATCAATAAGTTTTTTGTTCAGGCGAGGCTCGAAAGCCTTTGATGTTAAAGGCGACCAACAGCCCTAACAGCGCAAAGAGCAGCAGACTCCAGTAGGCGTACTCGAGGCCAAACAATTTGACTCGAGCCTCCATGCAGCTTGCATAAATGCCAAACAACGCTGGCATCGCGGTTTCTAGGCCAGTTTGTGTCATCAACAAATCGGCCAAGGTCTGCGCACACGAAAATGACTGGGACGCGACCTGTGCCTGAAACCATGCCGCCATGACACCAGCAATCGTTAGGCTTAAGCTCAGCATCGTACAAACCACGCGCACGATCAAACCTTGACTCAGGGCTGCGGTCGCAGCGATGACGGCCAGAATCAGGTAAAGCAGGCGTTGAAACACACACCAGGCACAAGGCTGCATATCAAAAGCGTGTTGCGACAATAACGCGATGCCAACGCCAGCTACACAAAGCCCCGAGATGAGCCACCAGATTTTTTTTTCAAGCAGCACGGCGTTCAACTTGTGTGAGTGCGTCTAGCATGGCACGTTCAAATTGTCGCTGCGTGCGCGGTTGCGCGAGCGTTTCGCCACTCACCACAAAAACGTCTTCAACACGATCGCCTAAGGTCATGACTTTTGCCGTCTGCAGGTTAATGTTGTAACTGACAAAGACCTGTGCGATATCGCCTAACAGGCCAGAGCGGTCAGTCGCAACAATCTCGAGGCGCCAATTCTGGCTGCCCTCATCAGGATGTAAGGTCACGAGCGGCGGGACCGGAAACGCACGCGACAAACGAGAAGGGCGCGCGTTTGCGTTGCGGGTCATGAGCGAGCTCGAAGGCACCCTATTGAGATGGGCGTCTAATTCGTGTTCGATCAGGGCAGCCAAGGTGCGCAGTTCTTCAGTACTGTCTGCAGGCAAAACGATAAAGCTGTCTAACGCATAGCCCCGTCGTGTCGTGTGGATGCGCGCATCAAGAATACTTAGGCCGCGGCTACCGAAAAAGCTGCAAATGCGTGCAAAGAGATCTGGCACGTCTTTGGTGTACACCATCACTTGTAGGCCTTCATCGCCTTCAGTTGGGCGCACTTTAACGATTGCTTGCTCGGGTGAAACACGATAATAAAGATGACGAGTGTGCCAGGCAATATCAGACGCTTCGTGGCGTAAGAAATAGGCAACATCAAGCTGTTGCCAAAAGGTTTCGCGTGTATCGTCGCGCAAACCAGCCAAACGTGTCAACGTTGCCGCTTGTTCAAGCCTTTGCCTCAGTACAGTATTCGTGTCGTCGACCGAACCACCGAGCGTTGCGCGCGTTAAATCGTAAAGATTTTCAAGCAGTTTGCCTTTCCAGGTGTTCCAGACCTTAGGGCTTGTTCCGCGAATATCGGCGACAGTTAACAAATAGAGCGCTTGTAAGTTGCGCAAGGTTTTCACCCGCGTCGCAAAGTCGAGAATCACTTGCGGGTCAGACAAATCTTTTTTCTGAGCGACCTGTGACATCAGCAAGTGACTGTCTACCAAGAACATGACAAGCTCGGTGTCTTCGCGCTCTAGGGCGTGCGCCTTTGCAAAACGTTTGACTTCGAGCGTGCCGAGCGTTGAGTGATCGCCACCGCGTCCTTTGGCAATATCGTGAAACAACGCGGCCACATACAGTAACCAGTGACGCTCGAACCCCGCACTCAATTTGCTGGCCAAGGGATATTCTTGCGCATGCTCTGGCATGGTGAAGCGCCGCAGGTTGCGAATGACCGCTAATGTGTGTTGATCGACCGTATAGACATGAAACAAATCGTGCTGCATTTGTCCGACGACCCGTCTAAAAACGGGCAAGTAGCGTGGCAAGATATTGAGCATTGTCATGCGTCGCAAGGCATGCACGATGCCTTGCGGTTGTTGCAAAATTTTTAGAAAAATCTTTTTATTTTCAGGGTCACGTCGGAAGGACGCATCGATTCGGTCACGAGCGTGCCAGATCGCACGTAAAGCCCGGCCAGACAACTCATTGAGCTCAGGATGTTGCTGTAACACTAAAAAAACGTTCAGTAACTGGCTTGGATTTTTTTCAAACAGCAACTCATCTTTAACGTCTAGGCAATTGTGTCTAAAAACATAGTGCTCATCCAGGACTCGGATGTCAGACTCTTGCAACGCAAATAATTTTTCGTCGATGTTCTGAACCAACAGTGTGTTCAGTTGTGTCACTAGCCGCGCAGCCCAGTAATAACGCTGCATCAAGAGTTCACTTGCGCGGCGAGTCGCCGTCGCGGTGATACCGTAGGCTTGCGCTAAACCGTGTTGCAAATCAAATAACAGGCGGTCTTCGCGTCGGTTAACCAGTAAGTGGAGTTCAATACGTACCCGCTTGAACGCTTGCTCGGCACGCTTGAGGTCGCGCGCTTCGGCGCTAGTCAACAGACCTGCGCGTGCAATGGCTTGCCAACTCGAACCAAAGCCGGCGGCTCTGGCCATCCACATGATCACTTGTAGATCTCGTAGGCCACCCGGCGACTCTTTGCAGTTTGGCTCGAGCGAGTAGGGCGTGTCTTGGTGTCGAGCATGGCGCTGCTGCATTTCGGCACGCTTTGCTCGAAAAAACTGTTGTGCGTTGAGTCGCTCACTCATTGTTTTTTCAAACAGTTTCGCCAACGTTTTGCTGCCAGCGATCCAGCGGCTTTCAAGTAAGGACGTCTCGACTGTGATGTCAGCGCTGGCCTCTTTGACGCATTGTTCAATGGTTCTGACGCTGTAGCCTGGCTCAAGACCGACATCCCACATTGCCGCCACTAAACCACTGAGGGTCGCTTCGGCTTGGGCGTCAAGCTCGTCTTTCAAGATGATCAGGAGGTCGACATCCGAAAACGGATAGAGCTCACCACGGCCATAGCCCCCAACCGCAGCAAGCGCAGCCCCTTTGGGCAGGGGAAACAGTTCAAGTAGTGCTCGCAAGGTTTGATCAGCACAACGACAGAGTGCAGCAAGCAAGGCGTCGGGGCGCAGAGCCTGACGGTATTGGGCAATGGCAGCCTCACGACTACTCTGCAACTGTGTGCGGATGGCTGCGATTGCGGTCACGTCGGTCATGACACTAGCGCTTAGGCTGCGATCAGGGCCGGCGGTGCAGGCATGCCTTCAGAGATGGTCAACACCTCGTAGCCCGTGTCCGTCACCAAAATCGTGTGTTCCCATTGCGCCGACAAGCTGTGATCACGCGTCACGACTGTCCAGCCATCAGCCAGCTGCCTAATTTCACGGCGGCCGGCGTTGATCATCGGTTCAATTGTAAAAATTAAGCCTGGCTCGAGTTTGTCGCCGGTACCGGGGCGCCCATAATGCAAGATTTGAGGATCTTGGTGAAAGCGTTGGCCAATGCCGTGACCGCAAAACTCGCGCACCACTGAAAACCCTTGTTTTTCGGCGTATTTTTGAATGGCACTGCCAATATCACCTAAGGTATTGCCTGGTTTGACCTGCTGAATCCCGAGCCACATACACTCGTAAGTCACATCAGCCAACCTCTTGGCCAAAATTGAAGGTTCACCGACAAAATACATTCGGCTAGTATCACCAAACCAACCATCTTTGATGATTGTGACGTCAATATTTAAGACATCACCATTTTTGAGTACCCGATCGCCGGGGACCCCATGGCACACCTGATGGTTGACCGAGGTACAAATTGCCCCCGGAAACGGGGGGTAACCCGGTGGAGCGTAACCGACGGTGGCCGAGATGACCTTGAGCTCTTGGGTCAAATATTGTAGGCAAAGTTGGTCAAGCTGGCCGGTCGTTACTCCTGCTTTAACGTGCGGGGTAATGAAGTCGAGCACTTTTGCCGCATCGCGACAAGCTGCTCGCATCAGGTCTAAATCGGCTGGATTGGTGACTAATCCCATGGCTACTTGAATGTAAGTGGTGAAAGATAGTAGAATTATAGGCTTACTCAAAACCACCGGTCTATGTCTTTTGCGGCTTTGCACAACTTGGTTGTGTAGATTTTCGTGCAAGATTAGACCAAATCGCGTGTTACGCCACCAGGGTGCTGAATTTCTTTTAGGAAACCAGTGCAGGCGTATTACAAGACTTAACCCTCGGAGCCTTAAATCATGTCGTTAATGCGTGAAATGTTAGAAGCGGGTGTGCACTTCGGTCACCAAACCCGTTACTGGAACCCTAAGATGGCACCTTTCATCTTCGGCCATCGCAACAAAATTCATATTATCAACCTCGAAAAAACGGTTGCTAATTACACCGACGCAACAAAATTTGTGAAATCAGTTGCTGCAAAAGGCGGTAACGTTTTGTTCGTCGGTACAAAGCGCGCTGCGCGCGAACTCGTGGCTCAAGAAGCCACCCGTGCAGGGATGCCTTTCGTTGACAGTCGTTGGTTGGGCGGCATGCTCACAAACTTCAAAACTGTCAAAAGCTCAATCAAGCGCTTAAAAGACATGGAAGTCATGATCGCCGACGGTGGCACTGAGCGCATGAGCAAAAAAGAGGGTTTGATGTTTCAACGCGAACTCGACAAACTGAACAAGTCAATCGGCGGCATTAAAGACATGAACGGCCTACCTAGCGCCATTTTCATGATCGATGTTGGCTACCACAAGATTGCTGTCCTTGAGGCGCAAGCCCTCGGAATCCCAGTGGTTGCGGTAGTGGATACCAACCATTCGCCCGATGGAATTGATTACATCATTCCTGGCAACGATGACTCTGCTAAAGCAATTGCTTTGTACGCCAAAGGTATGGCAGATGCTGTACTCGAAGGTCGTGCGCAAAGCTTGAACGGAATCATTGAAGATCTCGCGTCTGGTGAAGAGTTCGTCGAAGTCGCTGAAGAAAAAGCGTAAATTTTTCTGATGCCTGCGCCTTCGGGCGAGGCATTGCAATAGCGCGCCACTGACCACGCGTCGGGGCGCCTCTCACTAAACTTGGAGCAAACATGGCTGAAATTACTGCCGCAATGGTGAAAGAGCTGCGCGAAAAAACTGACGCACCCATGATGGAGTGCAAGCGCGCTCTGACTGAAGCAAGTGGTGACATGGCGCGCGCCGAAGAGATCTTACGTGTCAAACTTGGTAGTAAAGCTAGCAAAGCGGCTGGTCGCGTGACGGCCGAGGGCCTGATTGGCTTGTACATCTCGCCCGATGCTAAACAGGGTGCAGTGCTCGAAGTGAACTGCGAGACAGATTTCGTTGCAAAAAACGATGATTTTGTGGCGTTTGTTGAAGCACTGGCTAAGCAAGTGTCAGCCAATAGCTATGCTGATGTTGCGGCCCTGTCAGCATCAAACTTGGGTGCCGGCACCGTTGAGTCTGTGCGTTCTGCTCTTGTGGGCAAAATCGGTGAGAACATCTCTATTCGTCGTTTCCAGCGCTACACAACTGCCAACAAACTCGCGAGCTACGTGCATAGCGGTCGTATTGGCGTGTTGGTTGAGTTCTCAGGCGCCGATGAAGTGGGTAAAGACCTAGCGATGCATATCGCCGCGACCAAGCCACGGGCACTTGACGAATCCGGCGTAGCTGAAGCAGACAAAGAAGCCGAGCGTTCAGTCGCCCGCCTCAAGGCTGCCGAGTCGGGCAAGCCCGCAGAAATCGTCGAAAAGATGGTTGAAGGTTCAGTTCAGAAGTTTTTGAAAGAAGTTGCGCTTTTATCGCAACCATTTGTCAAAAATGACAAACAGACCGTGGCTCAAATGCTTAAAGAGAAAAATGCAGCGATTGCTGGTTTTTCACTATTTGTGGTGGGCGAAGGCATTGAAAAGAAGACGATGGATTTTGCGGCTGAAGTTGCTGCAGCAGCTGCCGGAAACGCTTAATTTTGTTAAAAACACCAAGCGAATGCCTGATGCTTTCGCTTGGTTTGGCGTACACTTTTGTACGTGTTTAACCCTCCGGAATCCTTAATCATGGCCACCCGAATGCACAAAAGAGTTCTTCTCAAACTTTCCGGTGAAGCGTTGATGGGCGACGATGCTTTTGGCATCAACCGTGCCACCATTATGCGCATGACCGAAGAAGTCGCTGAGGTTGTGTCGATGGGGGTGCAGTTAGCGATTGTGATTGGTGGCGGCAATATTTTTCGCGGTGTGGCACCGGGTGCCCAAGGCATGGATCGGGCAACCGCTGATTACATGGGGATGATGGCGACGGTCATGAACGCCCTAGCGTTGCAAGATGCCTTAAAGCACCGCGGTGTGGATGCTCGGGTGCAATCTGCTTTAAATATTGAACAGGTTGTCGAGCCTTACATTCGCCCCAAAGCCTTGAGATACCTAGAAGAGGGCAAAGTTGTCGTGTTTGCCGCTGGGACTGGCAATCCATTCTTTACTACCGATACAGCGGCCTCTCTGCGTGGAGCCGAAATCGGCGCTGAAATCGTGCTAAAAGCCACCAAGGTTGATGGCATTTATAGTGCAGATCCGAATAAAGATGCTTCGGCGACGCGTTACAACCGCATCAGTTTTGACGAAGTGATTAATCGGCGTCTTGAAGTGATGGATGCCACGGCATTCGCCTTATGCCGCGATCAAAAATTACCAATCAGAGTGTTTTCGATCAACAAACCTGGCGCGCTAAAGCGGGCGGTCAGCGGAGAAGACGAAGGCACGTTGGTTCACGTTTAAAGGAAACCCAATGAGTATTGCAGATATTCAAGCCTCTGCTCAAGCCCGCATGGCGAAATCGCTTGAGCAGCTAAAAACGAATCTGGCCAAAATCCGTACCGGTCGAGCCCATCCAGGTATTCTTGATCATGTTCAAGTTGAGTATTACGGCTCACCGGTGCCGATCTCTCAGGTAGCGAACGTCAACCTGATGGATGCTCGCACGTTAAGCGTGCAGGTTTGGGAAAAAAACATGGCTGGCCCTGTTGAGAAGGCGATACGTGATTCTGATCTGGGTTTGAACCCAATCGGTATGGGCGATAGCATTCGGGTACCAATGCCAGCGCTGACTGAAGAGCGTCGTCGAGATCTGAATAAAGTCGTCAAGTCAGAAGGCGAAGACGCGAAAATTGCCGTGCGTAATTTGCGCCGTGATTCAAATGACTCATTTAAGAAACTAGTCAAAGACAAAGAGATTTCTGAAGATGATGAACGACGCGCGCAAGAGGTGGTGCAAAAGTTGACCGATCGTTGTGTGATCGACATCGATAAGATGGTGGCGCAAAAAGAAGCAGAGATCTTGACGGTTTAGGCCGCCACTGAACATGGCCATCAGCTCAACCCGCGAAATCCCTGTTACGGGTGCGATCCCAACTCATGTGGCGATTGTGATGGACGGCAATGGCCGTTGGGCACATGCTCGCTTACTCCCTCGCACGGCGGGTCACGCAAAAGGGGTTCAATCGGTACGTCGTGCGGTTGAAACCTGCGGCGCGGCTGGGGTTAAATACTTAACATTGTTTGCCTTCAGCTCTGAAAACTGGCGTCGCCCCGCCGACGAAGTTTCGCTGCTCATGCGTCTGTTTGTGCAAGCGCTTGAGCGAGAGGTGGCGCGGTTGCAAGAGCAGGGCGTTCGTCTTCACGTTGTCGGTGACTTATCGGCGTTCGAGCCTAAACTTCAAGAGCTGATTGCACAAGCGCAAGAAAAAACGGCTCACAACGACAAATTGCATCTGACCATTGCCGCCAACTATGGTGGGCGGTGGGATATTCTGCAAGCAACACGGGCCTTATTGCTCGCGCGCCCTGAGTTGGCAGCGGATCCGTCTGGCCTTGACGAAACAAGCCTTGCTCCTTATCTGTCAATGGCTTGGGCACCTGAGCCCGACCTGTTTATCCGTACGGGCGGAGAGCAACGCATCTCAAATTTCTTGATTTGGCAGATGGCCTACACAGAGCTCTATTTCACAGAGTGTTATTGGCCAGATTTTGGTGAAGAAGAACTGCACAAGTCGTTCGAGTGGTATCGAACCCGCGAGCGCAGATTTGGCAGAACGAGTGCTCAAGTTCATGCTGTTGCGAAAAGCTGACGGGCATGCTCAAGCAACGAGTGATCACTGCTGTCGTACTGCTAGGTGTGTTGGCCCTAGTCGTTGCGGCGACATCACCTTGGCCTTTCTTGTTGTTTTTGGCGCTAGCCTGTGCCTGTGCGGGTTTTGAGTGGCTTAGACTGACACTCGGTCTGCGCAGTGTTTGGGCACCACTCTGTGCGTTGGCTTTATTTGCGATCTGCGCCTGGCAAGCCAAGCAATGGATTGGCGGCGACTTCAAAGCCTTCGTGCTTCTGCAAGCTACCGTTTACTTGGCTGTTTGTCTTTGGCTAGTGTTGCTGCTGCCCGCCTTATGGCGCGCACAGGTCACAGTTCCTGCTTATCGTCTGGCTAACAGTTTTGCAGCTGTGGTGACGTTGCTGGCAACATGGGGCGCCTTAGCCTATTGGTATTTGCAGCGCGGCGCCCTTTTTGTCGTGTCGTTGTTGATTGTCGTCTGGGTGGCCGATATTGCTGCGTATTTTGCAGGGCGAGCCTTTGGACGTCATAAGTTAGCCCCTAGCATTAGCCCTGGCAAAACCCTTGAAGGAGCCTTCGCCGGGGTAGTCGGAGTGGTCGCGTGGCTACTGATTTCAGCCCACTGGCCCAAAACCTTTGCGTCAAGTCTGCAGTCTCAAACCTCTTGGATCACGCTGATGGTGCTGGGGGTATTGTTGGCCGTATTTTC
>JAIPCU010000077.1 GCA_021738045.1 Candidatus Methylopumilus sp.
GATGCAGGCTCAACCACCTTCAGTGTTTTTAAGCGAGGCGCGACATCTACGCCCAACGACTCAGGCGTGACGGTATCGAGCTGCTTTTTCTTGGCCTTCATGATGTTAGGCAACGTCACGTAACGTGGTTCGTTCAAGCGCAGATCGGTGGTGACAATGGCTGGCAACTTCAGTTCAATGGTTTCGAGTCCGCCGTCAACTTCACGTGTGACACGCGCAACGCCGTCGCCTAATTCAATTTTGCTAGCAAACGTCGCTTGCGACCAACCCAACAACGCAGCAAGCATTTGACCGGTTTGATTAGAGTCGTCATCAATGGCTTGCTTGCCCAAGATAATCAGCGAAGGCTGTTCTTTCTCGGCCAAGACCTTGAGCAACTTAGCAACGGCTAAGGGTTGCAGTTCGACATCGGTTTGCACCAGGATGCCACGATCGGCCCCGATTGCCATGGCGGTACGCAAGGTCTCTTGGCATTGTGCGACACCGCAAGACACGGCGATCACTTCTGTGGCGGCACCCTTTTCTTTTAACCGAGTCGCTTCTTCGACCGCGATCTCGTCAAAGGGGTTCATCGACATTTTCACGTTTGCAATATCAACGCCCGTGTGATCAGACTTCACACGCACTTTCACGTTGTAGTCTACAACGCGCTTTACAGGAACAAGCACTTTCATCCAGCGATCTCCAGATATTAAAAATACAGCTCAATCGGGTCTGACGCCCGACAATCAACCTCTGATTCTACCGGAACTCGCGCCAAGGCTCAGGCAATCGGTATGATATCGACTGATTTCATAAGGAAAAATTTATGCCTTGCCCCCGACGCCTGCTTCAATTGAGTTTGCTGACAGCCATACTGTGCGGCTGTTCGACGCCCCCTTCGGGGCCGGACAAGACGGCTGCAGCTGACGCAAACTCGAAAACAGGCGCCACTTCAAGCACCACCTCAGGCGGTACGACAGGCGCAGGCACTGCGGGATCAGGAGGCACAAAGGCGAGCGGCTCTGCAAGCGCGAACAGTCGTTTTGACCCTGTTTCTCGTCCCCAAACCGAAACCGCTCGTCGCGCGACCATGCAACGCTTTGGCGTTGAACTGGCCTCAGAGCGAAAGCTACCCGAGGCCAAGGTTCTGACGCTGCTTGACGAGGCACGCTATAACCCTACGGTTGCCCGCATTGTGGCGCCTGTCGCCCCCGGCCAAATCCGCCCACCACGCAGTTGGGCAACCTACCGTGGTCGTGTGGTCGAACCGATTCTGATCTCCCAAGGTCACGCCTTTATGAAACAGTACGGAGCCGAGTTAGACCGCGCAACCGCCCGCTACGGCGTACCACAAAATATCATTGCAGCCATCATTGGCGTTGAAACCGGATACGGCAAAAACCAAGGGAGTTTTCGCGTTCTTGACTCGTTGGCCACGCTGGGCTTTGACTACCCCGATGCCTCAAGGCCGGATCGCGCCGAAATGTTTCGCGGTCAATTAGCAGACCTGATCGAATTGGACTTAGCAGGACGTGTTGACGCCAGAACCTTAAAAGGGTCATTTGCAGGCGCGGTCGGCATCCCACAATTTATGCCGGGCAGCATCAAGCGCTTTGCCGTAAGCGCGCGCGGCGCCCAAGACATCAACCTAAGCACCAATATGGCCGATGCGATTGCTTCAGTGGCGAATTTCTTGGTTGAACATGGCTGGCAACGAGGCTTACCGACTTTTGTTCCGGTCAGGCTACCCGCTTCTGCAGACAAACTTGTCGATGGCGGCTTAAAGCCCACCCTTGACTGGCCTCAATTGCAGGCCGCTGGTGCCACATTAGCTTTAGGCGCCAAAGACGCGCCCTGGATGCGCGCAGCGCTCGGTGTGATCGACCTACCCGAAGAGCGTGCGGGGACCGTTGAGTTTCGCACGGCCACCCAAAACTTCTTTACGATCACCCTCTACAACCGCAGCTATTTTTACGCGGCTTCAGTCGCAGATCTGGCTCGCGCCTTGGCTGACAATTGACATCCTCCCCATTAGCAGGGAGGATTTCTGCGCATTTGCTTAAACTTGTGGATCAAATAAACCTGTCGACAAGTAACGATCACCACGATCGCAAACGATAAAGGCAATCGTGGCATTGCGGGCGGTTTCAGCCACTCGCAACGCGGCCACCAAAGCGCCTGCTGCTGAGACACCGGCGCAGATTCCTTCTTCGGCGGCTAAGCGTCTGGCCATGTTTTCAGCGTCTTTTTGCTCAATCGATTCAAACTGATCCACTAGCGTTGGATCATAAATGGCAGGCAGATAGGCCTCGGGCCATTTGCGGATACCTGCGATCTGCGAACCTTCGGCAGGCTGGGCGCCGACAATCGTGATGGCCGGATTTTTTGACTTTAAATAACGGCTCACACCCATGATCGTACCGGTGGTACCCATGGCACTGACAAAGTGCGTGATTTCGCCGCCTGTTTGGTCCCACAGCTCAGGACCCGTCGTCTTGAAGTGCGCTAACGGGTTGTCAGGATTTGAGAACTGATCCAGCACCTTGCCGCGCCCTTCGGCTTGCATATTGGTGGCTAAATCACGCGCAAACTCCATCCCACCACCGCTCGAAGGGGTCAGGATCAGTTCAGCCCCGTACGCCGCCATTGACGCGCGACGCTCAACCGAAAGATTGTCGGGCATGATCAAAATCATCTTGTAACCACGCATGGCAGCCGCCATCGCCAGCGCAATCCCAGTATTACCGCTGGTAGCCTCGATCAAGGTATCGCCTGGCTTGATTTCACCACGGGCCTCTGCCCCCAAAATCATGGCCAACGCTGGGCGGTCTTTGACCGAACCAGCAGGATTATTGCCCTCAAGCTTACCCAACACAATATTGCCGCGCTCTTGGGCGAGCTTTGAGGGCAGTCGCTGCAGACGCACGAGTGGCGTGTTGCCTACGGCCTGCTCTACGCTTGGATATGTTTTCATCATTTTGCCTCGGTAGCCCCTCGCTTTGCAGAACGAGGGCGCATCAAAGCAATGATCATACCAAAGGCACAACGAGCTGCAGGCGCCCCACGCGCACACGCCTTCAGTGAGGCGGCGAGGTCTCGATCAACGGCGTCGCAACACTTGTAGCCGGTGCGACACGGCCACGCGTAGCCTGAGAAGCGGTAGCCTGAGAGGCGGCCACCTGTGAAGACGAGCCCTGTACCTTGCCCGACAAGGTGCTAGCGCTGCGCCCCACCTCTGAGACGCGCAAGCCAGCGGCCTGTAGGGCTTGCAACCGCTTAGGGCCGATTCCGCGGACTCGGTCTGATAAGTCTTCGAGCGACTCAAACGGGCCCGCGCGGTTGCGCTCTTGCACAATAATCTGTGCGGTGCGTGGCCCGACTCCGCGCAAATCTCTGAGTTGCTCAGCGGTCGCCGTATTCAATTCGAGTGCCTGAGCCGACAACCCGACTCCAACTCCGGCCAACATGACCGCCACGCGAGAACGTCGAGCCGAACGATTTGCTGTTTGATGGGCGAACGGAAACGACCAACGTCCTCTTGGCGGTTCGCTCTGTTGCTGAGATTGGACTAGCGATTGTTCCGATGCCAGGGGCACTGCAACGGTCGAATCAAGAAAAGGGTTCATGGCTCTACCTCTTAAAAGGATGACGCGAACCAGCGCGTGGCTTAGGCCAACACTGTCGCAGCGCCATCTTGAGGTTTTTTGTAGAGCTTACGGGGCAGACAGCCAGGCAATATCCACCCGTAATTCAACGTGCTTACTGCGCGCCAGCACTTGCCTCGTGCAGCGCGCGGACATACTCAGCCACGCCCGTTTGCACGTCGCGCATCTCAGCCTTGTAACCCGCGGCACGCAGCGCCGAGACATCGGCCTGCGTATAGCTTTGATAACGACCCTTAAGGTCTTCAGGAAACGCCACATAGCGCAACGAACCGTGCCGCACGAGTTCTTCAAGCGACATGGGCGCTTGCCCGCGCAGCGTACGCATGGTGTTGACGACTGTACTGGCCACATCGTTAAACGGTTGGGCTCGCCCGGTACCGCAGTTGAAGATACCAGATACTTTTGGGTGATCGAGAAAATGCAAATTGACATCGACCACATCGTGCACCGAAATAAAGTCGCGCAACTGCCCGCCATCGGCATAGCCATCCCAGCCACCAAACAAACGGACATGACCCTCGTCGATAAACTGATTCATGTTGTGAAATGCCACCGAAGCCATGCGCCCTTTGTGCTGCTCTTGCGGGCCATACACATTGAAATAGCGCAAACCAACGACTTGCGCAGTCAACGAATCTAAACGTGCGCGCAACACTTGATCAAACAAAAATTTTGAATAGCCATACACATTCAGCGGCTTTTCATTTTGTAGGGACTCAGCATAATTAGGACCTGCGCCATACACCGCCGCAGACGATGCATAGATCAACGGGACTTTATGCGTCTGGCAGTACTCAAACAACTCGAGTGTCACGCGATAGTTGTTATCCATCATGAACTGACCATTGCGCTCAGTCGTATCTGAACAGGCACCTTGATGAAACACCGCTCGCACGCCAGGTAAAAACCCCTCAAGCACGCCGCGACGAAACTCGTCTTTGTGCAGGTAATCGCTGATTTGACCACCCACCAGGTTGACGAACTTATCGCCGTCTGTCAGATCGTCGACCGCCAAAATATTTGTGATGCCACGGCGATTTAAGCCGCGAATGATATTGCTGCCAATAAAGCCAGCCGCGCCTGTGACAACAATCATGCAAGTTCTCCGGCAGTTACGATCGATGTTCCTAGTTTACCCACGACGATTCCGCCCGCGCGATTCGCCCAACGCATCGCCTCAGGCCAATCGACTCCGATTGCGCGCATCACAGCAAGAGTCGCTAACACGGTGTCGCCTGCCCCAGAGACATCAAACACTTCATGCGCCTGCGCATCAACATGATCACTGCCGTTCGCAGTAAATAGCGTCATACCTTGCTCTGAGCGGGTCACTAGCAACGCCTCGAGCTCGAGCTGATCGCGTAAACCTTGCGCGCGTTCTGCCAAATCCGTCTCGCTCGACCAGTGCCCCACAGCCTGCTGCATCTCGCCACGATTAGGGGTGACCAAGGTGGCACCACGGTAACGTTGATAATCACTGCCCTTAGGGTCAACCAAGACCGCAATCCCTTGCAGGCGGGCCAAGGTAATCAAGGCCTCGACATGCGCCAGCGCCCCCTTGGCGTAGTCAGAAAAAACAACCACGTCATGCTCGGCAAACAAAGGCGCCACTTGCGCCTGTAAGGTGTCGAGCAACTGCGCGGTGGGTTTTTCTTCGAAATCGATACGCATCATTTGCTGTTGACGCGCCAGCACACGCATTTTGAGTGTCGTCGGGTGCGCGGCATCGGCGATCAAGTGCGCGGTGACCCCGGCCTCTGTCAGCAGTTCATGCACCCGGGTCGCGGCCTCATCCACCCCAACCAAACCGACCAAGGTGACTTTTGCACCTAAGGCCACGGCATTGCGCGCAACGTTGGCAGCACCGCCCAAACGATCTTCGCGGCGGGCCACGTGCACCACCGGTACAGGCGCCTCAGGTGAGATGCGCTCAACGTCACCAAACCAATAACGATCAAGCATCACGTCACCAACAACCAATACTCGGGCACGTGTCACCGCGTCTTTAGGAAATGTCTTCATGCAAGTTCTTCCATCCGGCGTGGCTTATAGGTTTCCCACGCATTACAACCAGGGCACTGCCAATAGTAGCGCCGCGCCTGAAACCCACAGCTACGGCAGGTATAGCGATCAAGACGTTGACTATGCTGGTTAATCAACCGACGCAACAACGCCAAATCAGCACCCGGGATGGGGCTCTCAAGCGGTGTTTGATTTGCCTCAGAATGTGCCAGTTCGGCTTCAAGCAAGCGATCAAGACCGAGTAACGAGGGGTTTGCTTGCAAGGCCTGCCGTGCAAACGCCCATGCAACGTCAACGCCTTCTTGGGAACGCAATGCTCGAAAGACCACGTTAAACAAATCCAGAGACGGATGTTTTTCATGATGCGAGAGCAACAAAGCCAAGCCCTGAGCAGATTCTTGGGTTTGAGAAAAATTTTGTAACAGTTGCTCGGCAACCAACCCTGCAAACTCAGGCGATTGGTCGAGCACCACTTGAAAATACTTCCGTTGTAAGAGCGTTTGTTGCGCAGAGCCTGCTATCGAGGCGTGAATCATCGTCACACGAACGCTCGCGGCTGAAGCCGAGCCTGCATCGCGTGCTTTTGCCGCGCGCTCTGCCTGTTTCAAGGCCTCTTGCGCTTGCTCGACCAATGGGGGCTTGGTCGCAAGTGCAACCTGAGCGAGTTCACAGTAGTAGTGCACCAACTGTGGCACAGGCTCATCTACCAACTTTCTCAGGCTTTCAACGGCTTGAATCGCGCGCGTCCAGTCGTGTTCGGATTCATAAATTCGAATCAAGGCACGCAACGCTGCCAATCCAAAGCTTGTATCTTTGAGTACTGTAAAGGCCTCTTCGGCACGATCAAGCATGCCCGCCTTGAGATAGTCTTGGGCGAGCTCATGCTGCGCATGCTCGCGCTGACTAATGGGTAAATCGGCACGCGACAGTAAGCTTTGATGCACGCGAATGGCGCGCTCCATTTCGCCACGCCGCCGAAACAAACTACCTAAGGCAAAGTGAAGCTCGGTGGTTTCGGGATCAAGCTTGGCGACCTCAACGAAGGCGTCGATGGCACGATCAGGCTCTTCGTTGAGCAAGAAATTTAAACCACGAAAATACGAATCAGGCAGATTACGCGTTTCGGACAAAATCTGCCGGATGTCAAAACGCGCAGCCATCCACCCTAACGCGAACAACAACGGCACAAAAATCAGCCACCAAGACTCAAAATCCACGCGGTGTTCCTAAGGTCAAATAATAAACGCGTAAAGTCTGCTGAGCTTTACGCGGCAAAAAATACCAGCGTCAAATCGGCGATAACGGCACCAAGGCATCAGGTGAAAGCGGCGCAGTACCCGGTGGGTTGACTGCAGCCTGTATACGCTCAAGGTCTTTTTTAAGACGCACAACCTCGCGCCTGCGACGGAGGTAACCGGGCACCGTCAGCAACAATCCAAACACTGTGCCAAGCACAAAGGTCGAAAGCATCACCACAATCAGCGGTACGCTTTGAAGCGCCCAGGTACCATAAAACGTCACCCCTACTGGGTCAGTGTTTTTTAAGGCAAACATTAAGACGGCGACAAAAACAATCAAGCGTAAAGCCCAGACAAGGTAGCGCATGGCTGATGCTCCAAAGTGCAAAAGTCGATTGTAAGCGTCCTGCCGTTTCAACGCATAAAAAAACCGCCTTTCGGCGGTTTTTCTAATAAATCAATGATCTGTCGCACCTGTTGGGTCGGTGCTGGGTGCACCGCCATTCAAGTCGACACGTTCGCGCAACTCTTTGCCGGCCTTGAAGTGTGGCACCTGCTTACCAGGTACCAACACTTGTTCGCCCGACTTGGGATTGCGCCCGACGCGTGGTGCGCGTTCAGACAGCGAAAAGCTGCCAAAACCACGGATCTCGATGCGTTGACCTTCGGCTAACGCCTCGGTCATGGCATCGAGCACCGTTTTAACAGCGTAATCGGTGTCGCGAGCGGCCAGCTGTGTGTAGCGGGCCGCCAGCGCAGCGATAAGTTCAGACTTAGTCACTGGGATTATTCAGTGTCGCGAGCCTGATCGAGCTTGGCCTTGAGCAACGCGCCCAAATTGGTTGTGCCCGACGATGCACTCGACTCTGAAATACGCTGCATGGATTCTGCAGTGTCTGCTGTATCGCGCGCTTTGATCGACAACTGAATCTGACGCGTCTTACGATCGACGTTGATGATCATTGCTTCGATGTTATCGCCAGCCTTAATCGCTGTGGTTGCGTCTTCAACGCGGCCTGTCGAAATCTCAGACGCACGCAGGTAACCTTCAACTTCGAGCGACAGAGTCACGGTAGCGCCCTTGGCTTCGACAGACTTAACGGTGCCAGGTACAACAGCGCCCTTATCGTAGGTTGCCACGTAGTTGTTGAAGGGGTCGCCTTCAAGCTGTTTCACGCCAAGCGAAATACGCTCTTTGTCAGTGTCGATACCCAACACGGTTGCATGCAGCTCGTCGCCTTTCTTGAAGTTACGAACAGCTTCTTCACCGGTTTCGGTCCAGGACAAATCAGACAAATGCACCAAACCATCGATGCCGCCTGGCAAGCCAACAAACACGCCAAAGTCAGTGATTGACTTGATTGCGCCTGAAACTTTGTCGCCACGCTTGAAGTTAGAGGCGAACTCTTCCCAGGGGTTTTGACGGCATTGCTTCATACCCAACGAAATACGACGACGGTCTTCGTCGATTTCAAGAACCATGACTTCGACTTCTTCGCCCAAGGTCACAACCTTGCGTGGATCAACGTTTTTGTTGGTCCAATCCATTTCAGACACGTGCACCAAGCCTTCAATGCCGGCTTCGACTTCAACGAATGAACCGTAGTCGGTGAGGTTAGTGACTTTACCGAACAGACGTGTGTGCTGTGGGTAGCGACGTGCAAGGCCCACCCATGGATCTTCGCCAAGCTGCTTGACGCCCAATGACACACGGCTTTTTTCTTGATCAAACTTAAGAACTTTTGCTTCGACTTCTTGGCCAACAGCCAACACTTCAGACGGATGACGCACGCGACGCCATGCCATGTCAGTGATGTGCAACAGACCGTCGATACCGCCGAGGTCAACGAACGCGCCGTAGTCAGTGATGTTTTTAACCACGCCCTTAACAATCGAACCTTCTTGCAGGTTTTCGAGCAATTTCTGGCGGTCTTCGCCCATGCTGGCTTCGAGCACAGCACGACGCGATACCACCACGTTGTTGCGCTTTCGATCGAGCTTGATGACCTTGAACTCCATGGTCTTGCCTTCGAACGGCGTTGTGTCTTTCACAGGACGCAGATCAACCAGCGAGCCTGGCAAGAAGGCACGAATGCCTGCAGTCATGACAGTCAAGCCGCCTTTGACTTTACCGGTGATGGTGCCGGTCACCAGTTCGTTTTTCTCGAGTGATTTTTCGAGTGACAGCCAGGCCGACAGGCGCTTGGCGCGATCACGAGACAGCACGGTGTCACCGTAGCCGTTTTCGAGCGAATCAATGGCAACAGAAACAAAATCGCCTGGTTTGACTTCGAGCTCGCCCTGATCGTTTAAGAATTCTTCAAGAGGAATCAGTGCCTCAGACTTCAGGCCGGCGTTTACCACCACAAAATTATGGTCAATACGCACGACTTCGGCAGAGATGACCTCGCCGGACTTCATATCTTGCTTTTCGATACTTGCTGCAAACATCGCTGCAAAGCTTTCGCCCGCATCGGTTGAGAGTTGTTGAGTTGACATGTGAAGGAGATCCAGGTGGCCTTGGGGGCCGGGTTACACGCCGTTTAGATTGCAGTTGCTGTGTGCCCGAGCAAAGCTTGCCGGGCGAACAGCCCCTACGCCTGCGCGGGTGGGGTTGGTAGAACCCTTGACCACAGGTCAAGGACGTTTTGCACCGTTTGCTCGACTGTCAGTTGCGACGAATCGACCACGTGTGCGTCTGAGGCTGGTACAAGTGGCGCAACCGCACGTTCAATATCACGTGCGTCACGCTCGCGCATATCAGCGACAAGGTCGTCTAGATTAGCAGAAATTCCCTTTTCGATCAACTGCTTACAGCGACGCTCGGCGCGTGCCTGCGCGTCAGCTACTAAAAATATCTTTAGTGAAGCATCTTTGAAAACGATTGTCCCCATATCGCGACCATCAGCCACCAAGCCGGGCGGCTGGCGAAACGCCCTTTGCCTTTCAAGCAATGCCTGACGCAGGGCTGGGTTAGGCGCCAGACGTGAGGCGAGGTTACCCACATGCTCTTGGCGGATGAGCTCAGACACCTCAAGACCAAACAGCGTCACCCCTTTAGGATGAAAACTGACCTCAAGTTGTTGCCCTGCCCGCGCAACCGCTGGTGTGTCTTCGGGATCGATCGCCTGCTGCAACACCGACAAAGCGGTCAAGCGGTATAAGGCGCCACTATCGAGCACGCCCCACCCTAAGGCGCTCGCGACTCGGTGGGCGACCGTACCTTTACCCGACGCGGTTGGGCCATCAATGGTAATTACAGGGCTTAACGCACTCACCTCAACAGCCCTCTAAACACATCAAAATAGGTCGGAAACGTTTTGCTGACGCAGCCCGGATCCATAATGCGCACTCTCGCCTGCCCAAAGGCCGCAAGAGAAAAACACATCGCCATGCGGTGATCATCATAGGTGTCGATTGACGCGTCGCGCCACTGGCCTGCCTCAATCGGCGAGACTCGCAACCAATCGGGACCGCTTTGCACTTGCGCACCAAGCTTTTGCAACTCGGTTTGCATGGCAAAAATTCGATCTGTTTCTTTGACACGCCAGCTACCAATATTGCGCAAGGTGCAAGGCCCCTTGGCAAATAATGCCAACATCGCCGCGGTCATCGCGGCATCTGGAATCAAATTAAAGTCGGTGTCAAACGCTTTGAGACGCTGGCCTTTCGCTAAGTCGATACCCGACACTTCAAGCGAGGCGGCGTCGCGCTTAACGTGTGCGCCCATGGCTTGCACCGTGTCGGCAAACGCCACATCTCCCTGAATACTATCTTGACCTACGCCCAACACGCGCAACGGCCCCAAGCCCAACGCCCCCATCGCCAAAAAATAAGAGGCTGAAGACGCATCGCCCTCAACAAAAATTTGGCCGGGGGAAGAGTACGCGGCTTGCGCAGGAACGACGAACTGCTGCCATCCGTCACGCTCGACCTGCACGCCAAAACGCGCCATCAGGTTTAAGGTAATGTCGATATAAGGCTTTGAAATCAGTTCGCCAAGTACCTCAATCACGAGCGGGCGGCCCGAACGCGCAACTGCCAAGGGCGCTGCCATCAACACCGCCGTCAAAAACTGACTGGATACCGACCCCTGCACGCGCACGCGATCACTCAAGGCACCGGGCGGAGAAATCAGAAGTGGTGGATAGCCTTCTTGACCCGTGTAGGTGAGATTGGCACCCAGGTCGCGCAGGCCATCGACTAAATCTCTGATCGGGCGCTCGTGCATGCGCGGCACACCCGACAGACCATAGTGCCCCCCCATCAGTGCCAGCACCGCTGTCAGCGGACGAATCGCGGTACCGGCATTGCCCATAAACAAATCGGCCTTGCCGACTGCAAACCGCGATACCCCTTGTACCGTCACTGAATCGGCGGTGTGGCGTGTCACTTGCACACCGAGCTGCTGCAAAGCGTTGAGCATCACCGTCGTATCGTCTGACTCTAGCAAACCATCAATACGTGTCGAACCCTGCGCTAGCGCCGCTAACAGCAATACGCGGTTTGAAATACTTTTTGAGCCGGGCAGCTCGACGTCGCCTCGCACGTGTTTGACGTGCGGCAAATCAAGATACGCAACACCACTCACGATTGCTGCCCTACCCAGTCGCGGCGCGCCTGCGAAGCCACTTCGAGCATGTCTTGCAAATAGGCGTAATCACCCGTGTTTAAGGCATGTTCGGCGCGCTCAAGCACTTTTCGAAAGGTCGCGATCTCGGTTTGCATAGACTGACGATTCGCCTCAAAAATATCGCGCCACATTTCAGGTGAACCTTGCGCGACGCGTGTGAAATCTCTAAAACCAGACCCAGCAAGCTCAAGCTTTAGTGCTGCGTCATCGCTTTGCGTCAAATGTTGCATGAACAGCGCCGCGACCCAATGTGGCATGTGACTAATCGCAGCCACCGCAGCGTCGTGTTGCGCAGGGTTAAGCATGACTAGGTTTGCCCCACAGGCCTGCCAGGCGCCTTGCACCCGTGCAATATCCTGAGGATGATTTTCAACCAAGGGGGTGAGCACGACACGCTTACCTTGGTAAAGGCGCGCTTGGGCCGCTTGGGGCCCAGTTTCGTGCGAACCGGCCATCGGGTGGCTGGGTACAAACTGGGCAATACGGTCTTGCAGCCCCTCGCGTGCCGCCTCGATGACGTTTTGCTTTGTGCTACCACCATCGGTCAGCACGGCCTGAGGGTTCAGTGTCGGTTTAAGCCCAGCAAAAATTGCAGCAAACGCCCCCACAGGGGCTGCAATAAAAATAAAATCCGCGCGCTGCGCGGCTTCTGCAAGGCTGACCGCTTCGTCAATCAAGCCTAGGCGCACGGCCTCTTGCAAGGTTTCGGGCCGACGCCCAGCGCCCAACACGCACCCGACACAACCCGCTTGGCGCAACGCTGCCGCAAACGATCCACCAATTAAACCAACACCAACAATCGCTAGGGTTGAAATATGAAAAGGCTCGGTCTTTGTGACTGCGGTCATTTTGCGTCAGCCTGCACAATCGCCGTCAAAGCGTCTAAGAATGTTTGATTTTCGTGTGGCAAACCAATCGAGACACGCAACCACTCGGGTAAGCCGTCGCCTGCAACCGGGCGCACAATCACGCCGCGCTTGAGCAACTCAAGATTGACGTGAGGCGCATCCCCCACTTTCACCAACACAAAATTGGAGTAACTCGGAATAAACGTTAAACCGAGTTTTGCAAAGCCATCTTGCAGCTGCGCTTTGCCATCACGATTGACGGCAAAACTTTTTGCCAAGAACTCGGTGTCTTGCAGCGCTGCAATGGCTGCGGCCTGCGCCAGCGAGTTCACGTTAAACGGTTGGCGCACACGATTCATCAAATCAGTAAGTGCCGGCTGTGCAATCGCATAGCCAACACGCAAACCGGCTAAACCGTAGGCTTTCGAAAAACTGCGCGACACCAACAAATTAGCGTAACGCTTGACCAAACCCACGCTATCGACGCGCAGTTCGGGCTCAAGAAACTCGTTGTAAGCCTCATCGAGCACAACCGTCACGCGGGTACCGTGACGTTGGGCCACCCCCGCAAGAAACGCCTCAAGCTGTGCGTTGGGCAGATACGTGCCGGTTGGATTATTTGGATTAGCAATGAAGACAACACGCGTCGTGCCATCAATTGCCTCGAGCATTGCAGGCAAATCGTGGCCAAAGTCTTTAGCGGGTACGACTAGATGACGTGCACCACGTGCCTGCGTGGCCAAGCGATACACCACGAAAGCGTGCTGGGCATACACCACTGAGCTGCCGGGTTCGAGCAAGGCCGAGGCAACGAGTTCAAGGATATCGTTTGAC
>JAIPCU010000078.1 GCA_021738045.1 Candidatus Methylopumilus sp.
TGACCACAGGCTCATCGGCCCTGTATGGCAACGTAAAGCGCAATGCCAAGTTTGCTTTTGGCACCTCAACGCTGCCGTATTACTCAGACGTGCAAGGTGCTCCGCAGAACACGGTGATTGGTGGCGCGAGTTTATGGGTGATGGCGGGTAAAAAAGCTGACGAATACAAAGGCGTTGCACAGTTCTTTGACTTCTTGTCGCGTCCAGAAGAGGCCGCTAAAAGTCATCAGCGTACAGGCTATCTACCTTTGACAATCGCCTCGTTTGAGCTGACTGAAAAGTCAGGCTTTTATAAGGCGAACCCAGGCACCGATATTTCTGTGACGCAGATGATTCGCAAAACGACTGATAATTCACGAGGTATTCGCTTAGGTAACTTTTTGCAAATTCGCACCGCCGTGGATGAAGAACTCGAACAAGTCTGGGCAGGCAAAAAAACCGCTAAAGACGCACTCGACTCAGTCGTCAAACGCGGTAACGAGCTGCTTGAGCGTTTTGAAAAAGCCAATCCTTGAAACTATCTGTAGCGAAAGAGCCGAGGCCGGAGTCGGCCTCGGCTCTTTTTAGTGGTGGGGGTCTGCTAGGGAGTTAGTCTGATTTTAGACTTAGACGCAGGGCCGTACGATTTTTAGGTTATGGAAAAAAAAGTTCGCTTTAAATCGCGGTGGTTGCCTTGGGTACTGATCGCCCCTCAGTTGGCGATTGTGTTGATTTTTTTCTTCTGGCCTGCGGGTCAAGCCCTGCATCAAAGCGTGCTTCAAGAAGATGTCTTTGGGATGTCGCGCGAATTCGTGGGCATGCAGAATTTTTCACGGCTGTTTAATGACCCGCTTTATCTCGAATCGTTTCAAACCACTGCATTGTTTTCGGTATTGGTCGCCGTCTGTGGCTTGACCCTCGCGTTGCTTCTTGCTGTGATGGCCGATCGGGTGTGGCGAGCCGCTAGTGTCTATAAGACTCTGCTGATCTGGCCTTACGCAGTTGCGCCTGCTGTAGCCGGTGTGTTGTGGCTGTTTTTGTTTGCTTCACCCATGGGCGTCATTGCTTTTGCCCTGCGCTGGTTGGGTGTCGACTGGAATCATCTACTAGATAGCCGTGATGCGATGACGCTGATCGTAGTGGCCGCAGTTTGGAAACAAATTTCATATAACTTCTTATTCTTTTTGGCAGGTTTACAGTCGATTCCAAAGTCGTTGCTCGAAGCGGCAGCGATTGATGGAGCTGGTCCTTGGCACCGCTTTCGGACGATTGTGTTTCCGCTCTTGTCACCCACCACGTTTTTCTTGCTGGTCATTAACGTGGTCTACGCTTTCTTTGATACGTTTGCCATTATTGACGCCACGACACACGGTGGCCCGGGCAAAGCGACCTCGATCTTGGTTTATAAGGTCTATTACGATGGCTTCAAGGCCATGGACATGGGTAGCTCTGCCGCACAGTCGGTGATTTTAATGTTCATTGTGGTGTGCCTGACGGTTGTACAGTTTCGTTTCATCGAACGCAAAGTGCAATACGCATGAGCGGATCAAAAAAATCGTATATGCCTGAACGGATGAATCATCGTGATTGAAAGGCGTCCCGCACTAAGGGTGCTATCTCACTTGGTATTGTTGCTAGGTGTGTTAATCGTGGCGTTTCCGGTGTACGTGACGATCGTCGCCTCAACCCAAACGACTGCACAAATTACACAAGCGATCCCGATGTCTTTGGTGCCTGGTGAGCATATGCTCGATACTTATCGCGTCGCGTTATTTGGCGGCAGCACTGAGTCGGGTGGGCGAATTTCACCGGCCTGGCCGATGATGTGGGTGAGCCTAGTCAGCGCGCTTTTAATTAGCATCGGAAAAATCACCATCTCAATGCTCTCGGCCTTTGCCATTGTCTATTTTAGGTTTCCGTTTCGGGGTCTGGTTTTTTGGATGATTTTTATTACCCTGATGCTGCCAGTTGAGGTGCGTATCGGGCCTACCTACGAGGTGGTGTCCAATCTCGGTATGCTGAACTCGTACGCGGGGCTGACGGTGCCCTTGATGGCGTCTGCCACAGCAACTTTTTTATTCAGACAGTTTTTTCTGACAGTGCCCGACGAGTTGGTCGAGGCGGCACGTATGGATGGCGCGGGCCCCATGCGATTTTTTTGGGATGTACTGTTTCCGCTTTCACGCACGAGTATCGCGGCGCTGTTCGTGATTCAATTTATTTATGGTTGGAATCAATACTTGTGGCCGTTGCTGGTGACGACAAATGAGAATATGTATCCCGTGGTGATGGGGATCAGGCGTTTGATTTCGGGTGATGCCTATACTGAATGGAACGTTGTGATGGCGACCGCGATGCTGGCCATGCTGCCCCCAGCGCTCGTTGTTGTGCTGATGCAAAAGTGGTTTGTCAAAGGATTGGTCGATTCTGAAAAATAAAACTTCAGTTAAATTGTTCGAGACGTGTCAAAACGCACCTGAGGTCACCAAGACATCAATTGAAGCAAATCTCAGACGCGACATCCAAGTCACAGCATTCAAGTCACAGAATCCAAGTCACAACACCTTAGTCATAACACCTTAGTCACAATACCTTAGTCACAACACCTCGAGCACAAACGGATATGGCCGCCATTTCTTTAAAAAATATCGTCAAGCAGTATGGCGTGGGTAAAGCCGCAGTGCAGGTGATCCATGACGTCTCTGCTGAAATCAGCGACGGTGAGTTTGTCGTGATCGTCGGCCCTTCAGGCTGCGGCAAGTCGACCTTGCTTCGTATGGTGGCTGGCCTTGAAGAGATCACTGCCGGCACTATTTCAATTGGCGCACGCGTGGTCAATGACCTTGAACCCGCCGAGCGTGACATCGCGATGGTGTTTCAAAACTATGCGCTTTATCCGCACATGACGGTCTTTGACAACATGGCGTATGGTCTCAAAATCGCTCGGGTGCCGAAGGATGAGATCCGAGCGCGTGTAGAAAAGGCAGCCGACATCCTTGAGCTCATGCCTTACTTAGACCGCAAGCCACGTGCGTTGTCGGGCGGGCAACGTCAGCGCGTCGCGATGGGCCGAGCAATTGTGCGTCAGCCTCAAGTATTTTTGTTTGATGAACCGTTGTCTAACCTCGATGCCAAACTGCGGGCACAGACGCGTCTTGAAATTCAAAAACTGCATCGCGAATTGGGCATCACCTCTTTGTTTGTGACACACGACCAAGTCGAGGCGATGACCTTGGCGCAGCGTATGCTGGTCATGAATGCCGGGGTCATGGAGCAGTTCGGTACGCCCGCAGAGGTGTACAACACGCCCGCTAGTACATTTGTGGCCAGCTTTATCGGTTCGCCCCCAATGAACTTGCTTAAGCATGCACCTGGTGCGAGCGAGGGCTCAATCTTGGGGATTCGGCCCGAACATCTTGAGGTCGGTAGTGAAGGCTGGGCCTTAACGGTCGAGGGGATCGAACTCTTGGGTGCCGAGCGTTTGTTGTATTGCCGCCTGCAAGACGAAGCGCTGATCGTGCGTATTCACGAAGAGCAACAAGCGCCAAAGATAGGCGAAACAATCTATGCCCAGCCGCGCGCAGATCGTATGCACCGATTCGACGCACGCACAGGCTTGCGCGTCTAAGGGTTTTCTCTAGGGCGCTCAGGGCAGGCGCGGGGTTCAAGGGTGCTTGGCCTGACGCCCGCCTGACGAATGCCTAGCAACACGAGGTCTCACTGTGATATTGTGCCGGTTCAAGAGATGGGGCTCAATTCATATAGAGCCCTGTTCGCACCGAGACAAAACTAGCGTGATGCAGACTGATTCTTATTTGCCCTTTGATCCAAAGGTTGCACCTTTACAAAAACTGCCTGCGGGTAGCGTGGATTGTCATTTTCACGTGTTTGAAGATGCCGCCAAATATCCTTACACGGCAAATCGCTCGTACACGCCAAGTCTGGCTCCGTGGGCTGCCTTTGAGGCGATGAACAATGCCATTGGTGCCGATCGCGCGGTGCTCGTTCACCCGTCGGTCTATGGCCACGATCATGCCACGCTGTATGACACGCTGCGCGCGCATCCTGATCGTTTACGTGCTGTCGGTGTCTTGCCGCTAGATGTGTCTGACCAAGAGATTGAAAAATTGCATCTGGCGGGTACCCGCGGGACTCGTCTCAATATTTTGTTTGCCGGTGGCGGTCAATTGAGTGATGCCGAAAGCTTGGCAAAACGCTTGAAGCCGTTTGGTTGGCACATCCAGTTTTTAGTGGATGTGGCGGCGCAGCCAGAGATCCCAGCGTGGGCAGCCAAATTGGGTGTGCCAGTCGTCTTTGATCACTTCGGCCATCCTTCAAGACCCGACGTCAATGACGCGGGCTTTAAAAATATGTGTGCCTTGGTGAAAGAAGGTATCGCTTGGGTGAAGTTGTCTGGCGCTTACCGCGTGGTTTCACCTGCCGCGAAGTGGGCCGCGATTCAAGGTTTTGTCGATGCCTTACTCGCCACGCGCACGGATCGTCTGGTGTGGGGCACTGACTGGCCTCATCCGAATATCCCAGCGCCCATGCCCAATGATGGAGATATCGCTGATGCAGTGTTTAAGTGGTTGCCCGACGCAGCGTTACGGCAACAGATTCTTGTTAGTAACCCAGAAGTTTTGTATGACTTCGCCCCCTTTATCAAAAACGTTTAACTTTTTAAAACCGGAGACTCTATGAAACGTCGTCACTTATTCGCGCTATCGGCCCTGGTTGCCGCAACCTTCGCGTTGGGCGCGCCAACGCAAGCTTTTGCTCAAAAAACAATCTTAAAGCTTGGCTGGACCACAGTGGATAGCCCCACCGATCCATACACCGTTGGCGCCAAGGCATTTAAGAAAGCTGTTGAAGAAAATTCTAAAGGTTCGATCGAAGTACAGTTGTACCCAAACCGCCAACTCGGTGAAGAAAAGCAAGTGATGGAAGCTGTTCGCTTTGGCACCGTTGACATGACGATCATGACCAACGCAGTCATTGCGCAAATCGAGCCCGCGTATCAGGTCAACGATTTGCCTTTCTTGTATTCAAGTGAAGAGCAGGCGCGTAAAGCGTTGGATGGCAAACTTGGTAGCGATTTGTCTGCAATGTTGGCCAAGAAAAATGTGATCGTGCTCGGTTACATGGAAGGCGGTTTTCGCCAGATGATTAACAACAAAAAGCCTGTTGGTGTACCGGCTGATGTGACCGGCGTGAAATACCGTGTCATGCAAAACCCGATGTATATCGATATGTTCACCTCGTTGGGTGGTGCAGCGGTTCCGATGGCTTGGGGCGAAGTATTTACGGCCGTACAGCAGGGCACCATTGACGGTCTTGAAATCCCAGTCGCTGTGATCGACAGTTCAAAAATGTACGAAGTCACAAAGTTTTTGTCGATGACCAATCACACCTACTCGATGATTGCATTGTTGATTTCGAAACGCAGTATGGACAAGCTGACTCCAGATCAAAAGGCCGCTGTGATGACGGCAGCCAAGACTGCGACAGCCGAGCAGCGTGCTGCAGCTTTGGTCAACGAGAAAGCCTTGTTAGATGGTCTTGCTAAAAAGGGCATGATCATCAATAAAGTGGCAGATGTTGCACCGTTTCGTAAGTCAGTGCAATCGATCTATGACAAATCACGTGTCGCTGTAGGCGATGCGCTGATCAATCAGGCACTCGACGCAGTCAAGTAAAGTCTTGAAAAAGGGCGCTCGGTTGAGCGCCTTTTTTTACAGAAATATTTTTAGACTGGAAAATTTGTATGCGTCATTGGTTTGATAGGCTTGAAAGCGTTTTGAAGATGGCAGCCGTCGCGATTGTGCTGATGATGTTGTTGGCGCTCAGCGCACAAGTCTTTTTGCGTTACGTGTTTGGTAAGGCACTGTCCTGGAGCGAAGAGCTCTCTTTGCTTGGCTTTGCTTGGGTCGTCGTGATTTCTACTGTGATTGGTATCAGACGCCTCACGCACGCGCGGATGGACTTGGTGATCGGCTTATTACCCAAGTCACTGCATGCTGCGGTGGATGCGTTGGTGTCATTGATGATGTGTGCGTTGGGTTTGTTTATCGCCTACGCTGGCTGGAATTACGTGATTGAGACACGTGGCTCAACCTCCGCCGCCATTGGTTTTCCGATTGAATTGTTGTACGCAGCGGCCCCCGCCTTTGGGGTGTTGACTGCCTTGTTTTCGTTCGAACGTTTACTGCCCTGGGCGGAGTCTTTAAATGAGTAGCACCGCTTGGTTGTTGTCGGCTGGTTTTGGGGCCTTGATGCTGTTAGGCGTGCCCTTCGCTTTCGCGATTGGCATTGTTGTCGCGCTTTCCCTGGTAGTGTCTGGCATCGAGCCCATGCTGTTGCCGCAAACAATTGTGGCCGGCACGCAGTCGTTCTCGTTGTTGGCAATCCCTTTCTTTATGCTGGCTGGCGAACTCATGTCGGCTGGTGGCTTGTCTCAGCGCCTGATTAAAGTTGCCGATGTGTTTGTGCGCCATTTGACGGGCGGCTTGGGGTTGGTCACCGTGCTAGCCGCAGCGATTTTCGCTGCTATTTCTGGTTCGGCGCCAGCCACCACTGCAGCGATTGGCGCGATCATGATCCCGGCCATGGCTGAGCGCGGCTATAGCAAACCTTTTGCGACGGCTGTTGCGGTGAGCGCAGGTATTTTGGCGCCTTTGATTCCACCCTCGATTGCGTTTGTGATTTGGGGTGTGATCGCCGAGCAGTCAATCTCGCGCCTTTTTAGTGCAGGTATTTTGCCTGGCTTGTTGATGGCGGCTGGGTTGATGGTGGTGTGCTGGTGGCATGCTAAAAAACACAAGATTCCTACGCAACCACGCGCGACGATGGCAGAAATACGCGCGGCTCTGCGCGACGGTATTTGGGCGCTGCTGGCACCCGCGATTGTTTTAGGAGGTATTTACGGCGGCGTCTTTACACCGACTGAGGCGGCTGTCGTGAGTTGCGTCTATGCCCTATTCATCGGAACGGTCGTTGAAAAGCGTTTGAAATGGCGCGAATTGCCTAACATCGTGTGGCGCTCAACTAAAGTGACCGCGATTGTCATGTCGATTATTGTCTTTTCGGCCGGCTTTGGTATTTTGGTGGCACAAGAACAACTCGCACCCAAGGCCGCAACTTGGCTCGCCGCAAACATCCAAGAAAAATGGATCATGTTGCTGGTATTGAATTTTGTATTCTTTTTAGCGGCAGCTGTGATGGATGAAATCGCCATCATGGTGGTGTTTGGGCCATTGCTCATTGCCATTGCAAATAGTTTTGCGATCAGCCCCATTCACTTTGGTGCGATTATCGTGACGAACGTGGCGATCGGCATGGCAGCACCACCGATTGGCTATTGTCTGTTTGTCGGGATGGCGATTAGTGGCTTGAAACTGACTGACGTGTCGCGCGTGATGCTGCCCTTTGTGGGCGTGATGTTGATTGTGCTGATGCTAGTGACGTATGTGCCAGGCTTTGCCTTAGCGTTGCAGTAGCTAAAAACCTTCAAAGCGTTTTAGGCGTTAAGTTAAAGAACGGGCACTTAGTTGTGCCCGTTCTCACTTAAGCGGCTGGTCACGCAAATTTGGCGTCAAGGGGATCTTGAATCCCCACCTGCGCAAATCCCTTTGCCCTCAGCAGACAAGAGTCGCACTGCTTGCAGGGTGCCCCATTAGGCGCAGGGTCATAGCAGCTGGTGGTGTCTCCAAAATCGACTCCAAGCTCTAAACCTTTGCGAATAATGTCGGCCTTAGTCATGCTGATGAGTGGCGCACGAATCTTGAGTCGTTGAGTACCTTCGACCCCAGCCTTGGTGGCGAGATTGCCTAAGTGTTCAAAGGCCTCAATGAACTCTGGGCGGCAATCGGGGTAGCCGCTGTAATCCATCGCATTGACCCCCACAAAAATATCTTGCGCACCTAAGACTTCGGCCCAGCCTAACGCAAAACTTAAAAATATCGTATTGCGCGCGGGTACGTAGGTGATGGGGATCCCTGCGCTGATGTCCTCAACAGAGTGGCCCTTTGGCACATCGATGTCGGCGGTGAGTGCCGAGCCGCCAAAGCTGCGTAGGTCGATATCCAAAATAGCGTGGCGCGCCACGCCGCGCAACTTGGCAAAGGCTGCGGCGCGTTCAAGTTCAATCGAATGGCGCTGGCCATAGCGAAAACTCAGCGCGTAGACTTCAAAGCCTTCGTGCTGAGCCATCGCAACCACAGTGGTTGAATCTAATCCACCGCTTAATAAACAGACTGCTTTTTTAGACATTTAATATCGACTCAAACGTGGTTTTACTTTGCAGTCGGCATCACAAACTCAGCGCCTTTACTAATGGTTTCAGGCCAGCGCTGCATAATCGATTTTTGCTTGGTATAGAACCGTACGCCTTCTTCGCCGTAGGCATGCATATCGCCAAACAGGCTCTTTTTCCAGCCACCAAAACCGTGCCAGGCCATCGGAACTGGAATCGGCACATTGATCCCGACCATGCCGACTTGAATGCGACGGCTAAATTCGCGTGCGACGTTGCCATCGCGTGTGTAGCAAGACACACCGTTACCAAACTCGTGGGCGTTGATCAGTTCAACTGCCTGGCCAAAGTCTTTGACCCGTACGCAACTCAGCACGGGGCCAAATATTTCTTCTTTATAAATGCGCATTGAGGGGGTGACGTGATCAAACAAACTGCCGCCCGTAAAAAAGCCTTGCTCGTGCCCAGGTACCTTGATCCCGCGCCCGTCGACCACAAGTTTGGCGCCTTCGTTGACGCCGACTTCGATATAGCCTTCGATGCGTTCAAGTGCCTGACGCGTGACGATGGGGCCCATTTCGGCGTCGAGCTCAAGCCCATTTTTGATTTTGAGCGTTTTGGCACGTGCTGCGAGTAAGGGTACGATTTTGTCAGCCACATCGCCCACCAGCACGGCCACTGAAATCGCCATGCAGCGTTCGCCAGCAGAGCCATAGGCTGCGCCAATCAAGCCATCTACCGCTTGATCGATATCCGCATCAGGCATAACGACCATATGATTTTTAGCACCACCCAACGCTTGCACGCGTTTACCTAAATCGGCACCGCGTTGGTAGATGTATTGCGCGATGGGTGTTGAGCCCACAAAGCTGATGGCTTTGACATCAGGGTGCTCGAGCAGCGCATCGACCGCAACCTTATCGCCTTGCACGACGTTAAAGACGCCGTCTGGCAGGCCAGCCTCTTTAAACAACTGAGCCATAAAGATTGAGGCAGAAGGGTCGCGCTCGCTTGGCTTCAAAATAAAACAATTGCCTGCTGCGATCGCTACCGGAAACATCCAGCAAGGCACCATGCAAGGAAAATTAAACGGGGTAATGCCCGCGACGACGCCCAACGGTTGGCGCATTGTCCAGTTGTCGATGCCGGTCGAGACTTGATCGGTGAAATCGCCCTTCAATAACTGCGGCATACCGCAGGCGAACTCAACGATGTCGATGCCACGCATGACCTCACCCTGTGCGTCGGTGAAGACTTTGCCGTGCTCTTGGGTGATGATTGAGGCGAGTTCGTCTTTGCGCTCGTTGAGCAAAGCTAAAAAGTTATTCATGATGCGGGCCCGACGAATCGGGGGGGTGTCAGCCCAGCCGGCAAACGCTTTTTTTGCGCTTTCAACGGCAGACTTGACGGTATCCAAGCTAGCGAGCTCAACTTTGCGCGCCACTTGCCCCGTAGCCGGGTTAAAGACATCTTGAGTGCGCGCACCGGCAGTCGTGATGGCTTGGTTGTGAATCCAATGCGAAACCACACTGGGGATGACGGGCATCGGAGGCTGCTTAGACATACAAAATCCTTTAATTGTCGATCGTGCTGAAAGTGATGGGTTGAGGACATTGTAAGATGGTTGGCTAGGTGTTCGCACTTGTTGTTAAACTTTGCCTCTTTCTTGTTCGATTGACCGGAGTCCTTCTCACACCATGAGTCAGCCCCTTCTTGGCAAAGTTGCCCTTGTGACCGGAGCCGCACGCGGTATCGGCCGTGCCTGCGCGTTGAAGCTGGCGTCTGCCGGTTGCGACATCGTCGCCAATTACTACAACAGTTCTGACGAGGCCGAGGCTGTTTGCGCCGAAATACGCGCGATGGGTCGGCGTGCGATTGCGATACAGGCCAGCGTCGGTGTACCCGATAGCGTGGTCGAGATGTTTGAGGTCATTACCAAAGAGTTTGGTCAACTGGATATTGTGATTAGTAATGCCGCTTCGGGCGTGCTTAAGCCCGCGATGGAAATGAGCCTGAAGCATTTTCGCTGGTGCCTTGAAACCAATGCGTTCGCGGTCAATTTGTTGGCGCAACAGGCCTTGCCGTTGATGAAACATGGCGGCCGTATTGTGGCAATGTCCAGTTTGGGCGCCCAGCGTGCCATGCCCCATTATGGATTCATTGGCGCCTCCAAGGCAGCTCTCGAGTCGTTGGTGCGCACTTTGGCGCAAGAACTCGGCCCACGAGGGATTCGAGTCAATACGGTTTCGGCTGGAGTGGTCGATACCGATGCGCTGAGTCACTTTCCAAACCGGGATCAGGTCTTGTCTGAATTCGCGGCCCGTACGCCAGCCGGCCCCAGTTTGCTGCCCACCAACGTTGCCGATGCCGTGTATCTGCTTTGTTTGCCAGAGGCAGCGTGGATCAATGGCCACACTTTAGTGGTGGATGGCGGTTTTGCAATTTCAGGTTGAACACCATGAGTTTTGAATCAGGGTTGGCGGGTAAGGTTGCGATTGTGACCGGCGGCTCGCGCGGCATCGGGCGCGCCATTGTTGAGCTGCTTGCGGCGCAGGGCGTAGATGTCAATTTTTTCTATCGCGGCAACGAGGCCGCGGCGCTTGAGGTTGTGGCGAGCGTCACGGCTGCTGGCGGCAAAGCCACGGCTCTGCAAGTGGATGTCAGTGACTCTGCGGCCTGTATTGAAGCCGTGAATGCGGTGGCAGATCGCTGTGAGCGCATTGATATCCTTGTCAATAACGCTGGTATCGTGCGCGACAATCTGATGGCCGTCATGGAAGATAATGAGATCTCAGAGGTGCTTGAGACCAATATTGGCGGGGTCTTTAATGTGACCCGCCCAGTGATCCCGTTCATGATGTCTCAGCGCGCAGGTCGCATCGTGAACTTGTCGTCTGTGGCTGGTAATAAAGCAGGACGGGGGCAGGCGAATTATGCTGCCAGCAAAGGAGCAGTTGACGCGGTGACCCGAGCCTTGGCGGTTGAGTTGGCCTCACGCAAAATCTTGGTCAATGCGGTAGCGCCCGGGGTGATTGATACCGAAATGTCGCTACAGGTGCGCGAGTTGGCTGACGATGAAGTGAAAGCCAAAATATTACTTAAGCGGTATGGTCAGGCGCAAGAAGTGGCGAATGTTGTGGCTTTTTTGGTCTCAGACATGGCCAGCTACGTGACGGGTCAGATTCTATATGTCGATGGCGGCTTTAAGATGGCCTGAGTTTTAGGCTGAGGGGAGTCCAAGGTGTGATGGCCAGCTTAGCCGGACTTCACTGTACTTGAGTTAAAATAACGCGCGCTTACCCTATATTCGGAGCTAATTATGGCTGAAGCAGTCATCACGAAAGAAGAAATCATGGCGGTTTTTCCAACCGTCCAAAAAACGATGGCAGATGCCCTCGGTTGCGATGTAGATGACATCAAGCTCGATGTTTCCCTGATTGAGGGACTTGACGCCGAATCGATCGACTTCCTTGATATGGTGTTTCGCCTTGAGCGCGCCTTCAAAATTAAGGTGCCGCGTGGCAAGATCATCGAAGACGTACGCGGCGATATGGCTGTGACAGATTTCGAACAAGGTGGTGTCGTGACAGACAAAGGTGTGGCGCGCTTGCGTGAGTATTTGTCTGAAATCGACGAATCACGCTTTAAATTGCCAATGCGCGTGGATCACATCGCGCGTTTGTATACGCCCGAAACCTTCTGCAAGCTCGTGATTCGTGCCCAGCGCGCTTCACAAGCCGCTGGCTGATGGTCTTGAATACGGCGCGGGCCTCTTCGGCCGCGCCAACCGGTCGCTTTGCTGCATTTTCCTTTGTCGATCAGATCACTCAAATCCAAGGGGTCACACGTGTGTGTGGCCTCTATACAATTCCTGTAAATGTTGAGCACTTCCCATCTAGCTTAGTAGCCGAAGCGTTGGGTCAGCTAGCAGCTTGGGTGGCAATGTCTACGCTCGGTTTCAGTCATCGTCCGGTGGCGGCCTTAGCAGGCGACACAAAGATTTTTTCGCTGCCCAAACCTGGTGACACCCTTGAACTTATCATCGATATCGAATCTTGCGATGCCGAGTCGATTGTGTACCGTGGGCACGCCTTGGTCGATGGCCATAAGGTTCTTGAGCTTGCCGACACCGTTGGCTCAATGCTCGACATTAGCGAGTTCGACGATCCGGTGGCACTCGCGGCCGATTTTGCCCTGCTGAGTGCGGGTGGTCGTGCGATAGGGGCTTTCAAGGGTGTTCCTCGGCCGTCTTTAACTGACTTGCCAGAGTCAACCCTCGGGCACCTTCAGGCTCAGCTTGCGGTGCCTGCGCAGGCCGCTTTTTTTGAAGATCACTTTCCCCGTCGACCGGTGTTTCCTGCAACCTTGTTGCTCGATGCACTGTTACAGTTGGCGGTCCGTGTGGCGGCGCACGCCGCCAGCGGCAAGACGCTGCGCCTGACGCGCATCACAAACGTCAAGGTGCGTGCCTTTACAGCACCTGGGGCAAGCTTGGTGTTGTCGGCCCTGCTGGCCGCGCCTGGCTCAGACGAGCTCGAACCCTACATGGTTAAGCTCACTGCTCAGGGCGAAGGCAAAACCATTGCAAGCGCCAAGATGTATTTTGCGTTTGCCGGAGACACTGCATGATTACACGACGTCGCGTTGCAATTACAGGTATCGGCTTGGTGACCCCTGCCGGCCTTGACGTTGCCTCAACCTGGGCCCGTATCAAAGCGGCGCGCAGCTGCGCTGGGCCGATCACGATTTTTGATGCCTCGGGGTTCTCGACTCGCATCGCCGCTGAGGTCAAAGGGTTTGATGACTTACCACCGATTGACGATCGCAAGTTACTCAAGTACGCCAGCCGTGCGCACCGGTTTGCCTTAGGCGCAGCAGATCAGGCGATTGCTGATGCGGGCGTGCGTCCGACCGCACAAGACGCAGCACGTTGGGGTTGTGTCGT
>JAIPCU010000003.1 GCA_021738045.1 Candidatus Methylopumilus sp.
CTGCAAAAATTTCAGTACCGTGCTTGGCTAGCAAGGCTTTGTTGGCGGTGACCACATGCTTGCCTTGTGCAATCGCCTCGAGCACTAACTCAAGCGCCAAGGTGTCGCCGCCGATGAGTTCAACGACGATATCAATCGATGGGTCTCGTACCACCGCGTGGGGATCTGTCCCCACTAGAATGTCGGCCCCTAAAAGCTTGCGCGCTTTGGCGACATCACGCACAGCGACCCGGGTCACTTCAATTTTGCGCCCCGCACGACGCGCAATTTCTTGGGCATTACGGGCTAACACTTTGTAGGTGCCCCCGCCCACTACACCCAGACCTAACAAACCAACTTTGATTGAATCCATTACAACAACCCATCCTTGCGAAACATATCTTTGATGCCACGTACGGCTTGACGGGTACGTTGCTCATTTTCAATCAGGGCAAAGCGCACATACTCATCGCCATAATCACCAAAACCAATACCTGGCGACACCGCCACCTTAGCCTCTTCGAGAATACGCTTGGCAAACTCAAGCGAGCCTTTCGCCCGATACGGCTCGGGGATATGCGCCCAAACATACATGGACGCTTTGGGATTTTCAACCATCCAGCCTGCCTCGTGCAGACCTTTGACCAAGACATCGCGACGACTTTGGTATTTTTGCACCACTTCAGTCACGCAATCTTGCGGACCATCGAGTGCCGCAATCGAAGCGACCTGAATGGGAGTAAAGGTGCCGTAATCGTGATAGCTTTTAATGCGCGCTAACGCGTTGACCAGCTCGGCGTTGCCCACCATAAAGCCGACGCGCCAGCCAGCCATGTTGTAGCTTTTACTCATGGTAAAGAACTCGACCGCGACCTCGCGCGCGCCAGGTACCTGCATGATCGAAGGTGCCTGATAACCGTCAAAGCAGATGTCAGCGTAGGCTAAGTCGTGCACCACAATGATGTTGTGCTCGCGGGCCAGCGCCACGACGCGTTCAAAAAAAGAGAGATCAACACATTGCGCTGTCGGGTTGCTTGGAAAACCCAAAATCATCATTTTGGGTTTTGGGATCGACTCGCGTACCGCGCGCTCGAGCTCTTGAAAAAAATCACTGCCGGGCGTCATGCAGACCGAGCGGATATTGGCACCCGCAATCACTGCGCCATAAATATGGATGGGATAACTCGGGTTTGGCACCAACACCGTGTCGCCCGCATCAAGCGTGGCCAACATCAAATGGGCCAGCCCTTCTTTTGAGCCAATCGTGACAATCGCTTCAGAGTCAGGGTCAAATTGCACCTGAAAACGTCGCGCGTACCAATCAGTGATGGCCTTGCGCAAGCGTGGAATCCCTTTTGACACCGAATACCCGTGGGTAGTGGGGCGCGACGAGGCTTCGACTAGTTTTTCGACGATATGCGCTGGCGTTGGGCCATCGGGGTTGCCCATGGACATGTCGATGATGTCTTCGCCACGATGGCGCGCCGCCATTTTGAGTTCAGCCGTAATATTAAAAACATAGGGCGGCAAACGCTCAATTCGGGGAAACCTCTTCATCATGCATCCTTGTTGGGGCTGGGCAAAAGCGCACTGAGCACTAAGCAATCCTGAAACCCATTAGACCTCAAGTTATTAGTTTGCGCTGCAGCAAAGCCCTCTAATCTAGCGCAACACGCCCTGTCTCGCAAATCAGGCTAAAAAGTCATAAAAAATTCATCATTTTGTCTTGAAAACCCCTAGCTTCCCCTCACACAAACGATAATCGATTGCGCTATAGTCTGAAGAACCTGCCGGAGTACTGATTGAAGCTTCACACAGATACCAACTCGGCAATGAATACCGTAACCGGTTACGGAAACGGTTTTGTCGAAGTCAATAAAGTTCGCTTTGACCATGCGATTGCTTTTGGCCCTCTAGGCGAAATCGCCCGTTGGTCGGCTTCAAGCCCCCTCGATATTTCTTCTGAACTGTTGCTCGCGGCGGCCCGGCTGAGCCTGGCCCCGCTAGACCCGATGGCGTTTCTGGACGCAGACGACGGCGGCGTGCCCCAGGTGCTCGGCGACAAACCCGAGGTGCTGTTGGTTGGCACGGGCAGCAAACAAATGATGTTGCCTCACCATATTGTTGCTCCTCTCTTGAAAATCGGCGTAGGGGTTGAAAGCATGACCACTCAGGCGGCAGCCCGCACCTTCAACATCTTAATGGCCGAGGGGCGCCAAGTCATCGCCGCGTTGATCCCTGAAAGCGCTTCACGTTGAGAACCATGCCATTGCAAAACCCAAACGAGCAACTTTGTCTTCGAGACCCTCTACACACAGCAGCCAAGCCTAAAACAATTGACTCAACACTCCTCAAAAAAGAGCGATATGACGACCAGTAAAGCGACAGCACCCACCTCAGACTTACTCGGCACACCCGCCCCCGCCTTCACCGTACAAAGCACCATCGGTCAGATCACACTGCAACAGTGCCTCGGTCGTGCAGTCGTGCTGTATTTCTACCCCAAAGACAACACCCCAGGCTGCACCACCGAGACTGAAAATTTTCGCGACCTGCACGACACCTTCATGGCGGCCAACTGCGCAATCGTAGGGGCCTCTCGCGACTCGTTAAAGTCTCACGAAAACTTCAGCAAAAAACTTGAGTTGCCATTTCCGCTCATCGCGGATCCAGAAGAAGCACTGTGCAACTTGTACGGTGTCATGAAACTTAAAAATATGTACGGCAAACAAGTACGTGGCATCGAGCGCAGCACATTTTTAATTGACGCGCAGGGCAAGCTGGCACGGGTGTGGCGTGGCGTGAAAGTGCCAGGCCACGCCCAAGAGGTGCTCGAGGCGGCGCGCGCACTGACATAAACACGCGAGGCAATCTTTTGTTGCTTGAAGTGCTCGGTTCATTGAAGCGTCCGACCGTTTAAAGCGCTTTGCTGGTTGAACTACTCTTTTCCTTGAAGTGTCTTGTTCTTTGTTTCTTTAATCGCCTTTCTGGGGACTACCTTTTATGCCGTTACCGAAGCTGCCCACGCGTCCTGCTGCAATCTTGGATCTCACTACGTTAGAACGCAATGCCAAAGCTCCATCGCGTGCAATCGAAGAGATACAACCTGAACTAGTCGGACTGACAAGCGCGCCACCCGTTCTGCATAAAGTCATTGAAGCGCCTGCTGCACACTCTGCCGCACCGACCTTCGTGTCAGACCAGGCCAGAGTGATCGACATACAAGCCCGCAGCTCCGGCGCCAGCAAAGTCAGCCCGGCGAAAAAAGCCGTGCAACCAAATACTTCGCGCAGCACTAAGCGTGCGGGTAGCAAGCCTTCAAGCAACGGTGTGACTAAACTGTTCGTGCTTGATACCAACGTGTTATTGCACGACCCCAGCTCACTCTTCAGGTTCGAAGAGCACGACGTGTTTTTGCCGATGATGACGCTTGAAGAGCTGGATCATCAAAAGAAAGGCATGACCGAAGTGGCGCGCAATGCCCGCCAGGTCAGTCGTTCACTCGACACCTTGGTCGGGGATCAAACCAAGCTTGATGAAGGCTTACCGCTCAATGGTTTAGGCCACAAAGATGCGACCGGGCGCTTGTACTTTCAGACTAAAGCGATGTCTGGCACCCTACCTCCAGACCTACCCATGGGTAAGGCCGACAATCAAATTTTGGGCGTGGTGCGTTCGCTGCAAGAGCAGTTCGCCACGCGCGAAGTCGTGCTGGTGTCCAAAGACATCAATATGCGCTTAAAAGCGCGCGCCTTGGCGATGGCCGCTGAAGATTACTTCAACGACCATGTCTTAGAAGACTCAGACCTACTCTACACAGGCGTGCTGCAGCTACCAGAAAATTTTTGGAATAAGCACGGCAAAGGTGTTGAGTCGTGGCAACAAGGGGGCATTACCTTTTATCGCATCAACGGCCCCTTGTGCAGTCAGTTCATGATCAATCAGTTCGTCTACTTTGAAGGCCCGATGCCGCTTTATGCGCAGGTGCGCGAAGTCAACGGCAAAACTGCAGTGCTGGCCACCTTACGTGACTACACGCATGGCAAAAATAATGTCTGGGGCGTGACCTCGCGTAATCGCGAGCAAAATTTTGCGATGAATCTGTTGATGAATCCAGAATGTGACTTTGTCTCTTTGCTAGGCCAGGCCGGCACCGGAAAAACCTTGATGACGCTTGCCGCGGGGCTTGCCCAAGTGCTTGAGACCAAGCGCTACACCGAGATCATCATGACGCGCGTCACGGTACCAGTGGGTGAAGACATCGGCTTTTTACCGGGCACAGAAGAAGAAAAGATGATGCCGTGGATGGGCGCACTCGAAGACAACCTTGATGTGTTGAATATGGGTGAAACCGAAGGCGGTGGTGCCACCAGCAACTCGCATGGCAATGAATGGGGCCGTGCCGCCACGATGGAGCTGATTCGCTCAAAAATCAAAGTGAAGTCTTTGAACTTTATGCGCGGGCGTACGTTCTTGAATAAATACCTCATCATCGATGAAGCTCAAAACTTAACGCCCAAACAAATGAAAACGCTCATCACGCGGGCCGGGCCGGGCACCAAAGTCGTCTGCTTAGGCAATATCGCGCAGATCGACACCCCGTACCTCACCGAGGGCAGCTCTGGCTTGACCTTTGTGGTGGATCGCTTCAAAGGCTGGCCGCACGCTGGGCATGTCACGCTGCAGCGCGGCGAGCGCTCGCGCCTAGCCGACTATGCTGGCGAAGTTCTTTAAGAACGTGTCGCCCTCGTATTAAGTACGAGGGCGTTCACTTTGCAGCGGATTCATATCAGGCACGCAGGCGTTTACTGTGCAGCGGATTCGTATTAAGCACGAAGGCGTTCACTGTGCGGCGTATTCGTCATCCAAGCGTTTGTGCGCTACTCTAAGTTTTAAATGCTGCTTTCGCTAATCGACTGCAGCAGTACCGAACCATAAAATGATGACTCTTGGTCAAACACCTTCCACTCCTCTTGCCCCTCTGGCGCTCACGCTAGGAGATGCGGCAGGCATTGGCCCTGAAATCGTGATCAAACTCCACCTGGCGGGGCTGCAAGCACCCTGTGTGGTGTATGGCGATGCGGGTGCTCTGCGACGCGCAGTGGCGGCTCTTGAGGCCCCTCTACGCGTCATTGAACTCACAGACGTGAGCACGCTGGCCACCTACGCTCAAGAGGTGGGCTGCCTCTTTGTGCGGCCGACCTATCCAGCACTACCCGAGAACTTACCCTTAGGACGCGTTGACGCGCGTGCGGGGCAGTCAGCCTACGATGCACTGTGCTCAGCGATCGACGACGCGATGCTTGGCAAAGTTAGTGCCATCGTCACCGCGCCCTTGAACAAAGAAGCCATGCACGCAGCGGGGCTTGATTTTCCGGGGCACACTGAGATCCTTGCACAACGCTCTGGTACGCCCGACGTGGCCATGATGTTAGTCAACGATCGGCTGCGCGTCATACTGGCCACTATTCATATCGCACTGTCTGAGGTCTCACCCACACTGACCACCGCACTTGAGTTACGCACAATCGAACTCGCGCAGCAGGCGTGTCAGGCAATGGGCATTGCCTCACCGCGCATTGGCGTAGCGGGCTTGAACCCACATGCTGGCGAACACGGCAAGTTTGGTCGCGAAGATCTTGACATCATCGCGCCTGCAATCGCGCAGGCACAAGCACGAGGCATCAAGGCGTCTGGCCCATGGCCTGGCGACACACTCTTCATGCGCGCGCGCTTAGGCGAGTTCGATATCTGTGTGGCGCAGTACCATGATCAAGGTTTGATCCCCATCAAATATCTAGGCATCGATCAAGGGGTCAACATCACCGTTGGGCTGCCCTTTGTCAGAACAAGTGTCGACCACGGCACAGCGTTTGATATTGCGGGTAAAGGGATTGCAGACCCCTCGTCGCTGCGTGAGGCGTTTGAGATGGCCCGAACGATGCTGCACCAGAAAAAATAAGGGTAAATACTTATTTTTAGCCGTCTAAATAAAAATTTAGGATAATTTACTAGAAAACTGGTTTAAGTATCAAAGCTAAGTATATAATTTGCATGGTTTTTATACTTCGCAAGGCACTTAGGATGTTTTTTAAGTTTAATTTACCCTGTCGAAAATCCTGGCTTGGATGCCTTGTCAGTCTGAGCCTGAGCCTTGCCGGTTCTCCGCTGCTTGCGCAAACTGCACCCGCCTCTGCCGATAGCGCGGCCAAAAAGCCAGCGGCAACGACCAGTGGCACCAACAAAGCCAAGAAAAAAACAAACAACACAAAAGCCACTAAAAAAGCCGTCGCTCCCTCGGGCACACCTCAAGGCAGTCGCTCTGTTGCAGATGCGAGCAACAAGCCATCAACACAATCGAATTCAGGTGGGTTGAAGTCATCAACCGTCAAGCCCTCAAACGCTCCTAAGGCGCGCAGTACGGCAGGCGTGGCCGTCGCTGGTGTTGCCGTCGCTGGTGTTGCCGCCGCTGGCGTGGCAACAGCGGGCTCAATCAGCGCGGTGCGTTCGAACGTGGTGCTTGTGCAAGACCTGAGTAGCAACACCACTTTGTTTTCGCGCAATGACGAGATCGCGCGCCCAATCGCTTCAATCACGAAGCTCATGACTGCGATTGTGATTGTTGATGCGAATCAATCGATGAGCGACATGATTGAGGTCACGACTAGCGACATCGATATGGTTAAGCACAGTCGGTCGCGTTTACCAGTTGGCACCAAGCTCTCGCGTAGCGACATGATGCATTTGGCGTTGATGTCTTCTGAGAATCGTGCTGCCAACGCGCTGGGCCGAAACTATCCAGGTGGTATGACAGCTTTTGTTGCTGCGATGAACCAAAAAGCGAAACAGCTTGGTATGACGCAGAGTCGGTTTGTTGAGCCCACGGGCTTATCAAGTGAAAACGTCGCGAGCCCACGCGACTTAGTGAAGCTCTTGCAAGCATCGGCCTCGCGCCCTGCTATTCGACAATACACCACCGACATTCAACACGAAGTGCGCACAAGTGGGCACGCCACACTGTTTCGCAATACCAACATGTTAGTGATGAACCCGACGTGGGAGATCAAAGTTTCTAAAACTGGTTATATCAACGAGGCGGGGCAATGCCTAGTGATGATGGCGCGCATTAACAACCGCGATATGGCAATCATTCTGCTCAACGCAGACGGCAAAGGCACTCGGGTGGGTGATGCTGTCAAAATCAAACAATGGGTGCAACAAGCTAAGGTTTTGGCCGGGCTTGATGGTACGCAATCGCAAGACAGCATACTGATTCAATAAACTGCACCACCGCCGCCCGCAAAATTCAAGAACCGCGTGCTCGACCCTTGGAACGTTAACCTAACAGTGCCGATTGGGCCGTTACGTTGCTTACCGATAATAATTTCAGCGGTGCCCTTATCAGGCGAATCAGGGTTATAGACTTCGTCGCGATAGATAAACAAAATCAAATCAGCATCTTGTTCAATGGCGCCAGATTCACGTAGATCGCTCATCACGGGGCGACGATTAGGACGCTGCTCTAGACTACGATTCAGCTGCGATAGTGCAATCACAGGGCAATCAAGCTCTTTGGCCAAGGCCTTAAGCGAGCGACTAATCTCTGAGATCTCAGTGGCACGATTTTCGCCTGAGGAGCTCGCCCCCATCAGCTGCAAGTAGTCGATCACGATCAGGCCCAGCTTGCCACACTGTCGCGCCAAGCGACGCGCACGCGCTCTGACCTCAACCGAACTCAAGGCTGGAGTTTCGTCAATATATAGTTGCGCGTCTTGCATGCGTTGCACGGCATGCGTGACGCGCGGCCAATCATCCGCCAACAACTTACCCGTGCGCATACGATGCTGATCCAGCATACCGACCGAGCCCAGCATACGCATCGCCAACTGGACTGCACCCATCTCCATCGAAAATACCGCGACCGGAATCCCCTGTTCAATGGCGACGTGCTCTGCAATGTTCATTGCCAAAGAGGTTTTACCCATTGAAGGACGGCCTGCCACAATCACCAAGTCTCCTCCCTGCAGGCCCGAGGTCATTTTGTCGAGATCCGTAAACCCCGTTGGCACGCCCGTCACATCGGTGTTACCTTCGCGGTGATAGAGCTCGTCAATCTTATCTACCACCTCAGATAACAGCGGCTGAATTTCGCGAAACCCGGCCGAGGCTTTTGCACCCTCTTGCGCAATCTTAAAAACTTTAGATTCGGCTTCATCTAGTAACTGCCGCGCCTCTTTTCCCTGCGGATTAAAGGCGGTTGCAGCAATCTCGTCGGCCACAGTGACGAGTTTTCGAAGCATTGAGCGCTCACGCACAATTTCAGCATAGCGGCGAATATTTGCAGCCGAGGGTGTGTTGTGCGCCAAGGCATTGAGGTAGCTTAAGCCGCCAACCTCTTCAGACTTACCCACACTGGCCAAAGATTCGTTGACCGTCACCACATCGGCAGGACGCGATAAGTTAATCAAGCGCGCAATGTGATGCCAGATCAGGCGGTGATCAAACCGATAAAAATCATCTTCGTTCACCACATCGGTGACGCGCTCCCAAGCGCCATTGTCAAGCAACAGCCCACCAAGCACGGATTGCTCCGCCTCAACCGAATGGGGCGGCACGCGAAGGTATTCGAGCTGTGGGTCAGGAGAATTATTCATCACGCAATGATAACCGTAAGGTGTTTGTCATATATAAAAAACCTTGGATATCGCGGCCTGGAATTGATTTAAGACACCAGCCCAAATATTTTTTGATGACTGCGAATTTTTTTTCAATGGATATCAGTTGGGCACGTACCAACGGATCGGGGTTAGCCCCTAGGTAAGCAGCGAGCAATTGATGACAAAGCGTTTGGCGCTCGTTGAGGCTAAATTCGTGACCACGCAACCCCGCCATTGAGGACACCATCTGAAAAACGTCGTAGGCTTGCGCGAGCGGTAAGGACAGCGCCTCTCCGATATTCTCTTCAAAGTCGATACGCGTTGCGGTGCCATCATCGCTGACCATCAAATTACGCAATTGGGCGCCACCATGTACAAAGCCGGCGCGGTGAAAATTCGCGAGTTCTTGGGCTGCCCGGCTCATGAGCCCTAGACGCCCCTCTGGGGTTGCCATACGAATCAGATAAGGCATATCCTGGCCCACGTACTCTAAGACCAGTATCTCAGGCGCGTGGTACCAGACCTTCGGCACCGAACTGCCAGCGTCTTTCAGACGAACTAAGCGCTGCGCCTCATCTTGCAGATTGTTTTTCAACAAACGCTGCGGCGAAGGCCGTTCGCCCATCAACAGCCAACAAAGCCAAGACAGCACGACGACTTTGGCGAACTTTAGCCCAGCGATCAATGGCGAAAACCACTTTGCTCGGTAGCGCTTAACCACACACGAGTGCCCAGCAAACTCAACAAAAGACACACCCGTCGGATCGTCTGCATGCAGCAGCAGCCACTGCTCTAGCGCGAGTTTGAATCGCGCGTCGTCAGCGTGTGTACTCACCACCTGAGCGTCAGTTGCATGTGAGTTAGCTAGAGGCTGTGTCACAATTTTTGAGTCAGCTGCAGGTGCGTTAACTAGAGGCTGTGTCACAATTTTTGAGGGTGCCTAGGGTGTCTGAGGGTGTTGTAAACCCCTGAATACAAAAAGCCGACCAGAGCCGGCTTTTTGTTTAGAGCAAGCGAGTAGAAGCTTAGACTACGTCGCCAACCACAACAACTGAAATGCTGCTGACCACATCAGGATGAATGGCCACTTGCACAGGAAACTCACCTACAGCTTTCAAGGGACCTTCAGGCAAACGAATTTGCGCTTTCTCGATGCCTGCGAAACCTGCAGCAACCAAACCTGTTGCAATATCCATGTTTGTCACTGAACCAAACAGACGACCGTCAACGCCGGCTTTTTGAGTGATTTTCAACGAGAAGCTTTCAAGACGTTGGCCTAAAGCTTGTGCTAAGGCGAGTTTGTCGGCTTGGATTTTTTCAAGTTCAGCACGGCGAACTTCAAACTCTTTTAAAGCTGTTTCAGTCGCGCGGCGGGCTTTTTTCTGGGGGATCAAGAAATTGCGTGCGTAACCATCACGCACGCGAACAACTTCACCGAGGTTGCCAACGTTAACGACTTTTTCGAGCAGAATAATTTGCATGGTATGCCCCTGGATCAATTATGGTTATCAGTAAAGGGCAACAATGCCAAAAAGCGTGCGCGCTTGATTGCGGTATCAAGTTGGCGCTGATAGATCGCCTTGGTACCTGTCAAACGTGCAGGAATAATCTTACCGTTTTCTTGAATGAAATCACGCAAGGTGTCGAGATCTTTGTAATCGATATGGTCAACGTTTGCCGCGCTGAAGCGGCAAAATTTACGACGTTTAAAGAGCGGATTTTGTTGCGTGAATTTCTTTTTTTCTTTACGTTTACCGAAGAAAGCCATGATGTGCCTCGCTTAAATCTGTTGAATTTGCTGCGCATGCAGCCTAAATTTTGGTGAATCTTTTCGAACCGGTGCTAAAAACCCCTGGACGCGTACTGTGCAACCCAAACTTGTTGTGAGTGCCATCTGTGCTAAGTCTCCCATCGCCACAACTGCCAGCGTGAACGCCAAACGGCGCGGTTGACCTGCTTCAGTGACCTCGGACTCGTGTGAGAGAAGAAATTCAAGCACTGCAACCCCGGATGGCGTGTACCTTAAGGGGGAAAGCTCAAATACCTGACCCTGCACTTCAAGCCGATTCACAACGTGCCTAGATTACTCAGCCTCGCCGGGCGTTGCTTCAGCCGAAGCCTTACGGGCTTCGTCGCGTTCAACTTGTTTCATCATGAGTGAAGGCTCGGCTTGAGCGGCTTTGGTCTTGATGACAAGGTGGCGCAATACGGCGTCGTTGTAGCGAAACGAATGCTCGAGTTCGTCGAGTGTGGGTTGACCGCACTCGATGTTGAAACACACATAGTGTGCTTTCACCAGTTTTTGAATAGGGTAAGCGAGTTGACGACGACCCCAATCTTCAGTGCGGTGAACTTTACCGCCTTGGGTAGTCACCAGCGCTTGATAACGCTCGACCATCGCGGGAACTTGCTCGCTTTGATCTGGGTGAACAATAAAAACCACTTCGTAATGACGCATTTGAACTCCTAAGGATGTCCGAAGAGCCTGAAAAAAGCACGCCTCGGGGGCAGCCCGCCACACCAAACACTGGTTGGTCGAGCAAGAAAGCCTTTGATTATCGTATGTTTACGGTATTAATGCAAGCAGGGAACTGAATCGTAGGGCCGACGACGCCACCAAAGCTTGACGCGTCCCAAATCCAGCCTCGAAAAGCAAGCATTTCTTTGCTTCTGAACCTTATTTGGATTTTGACGCATCTTGCCGCGCTTAAGCGGCTAACTGCGCGGCAAAGCGGGCGCGAACTGAGCCCTCAATACCAGCCGCATCGAGCCCCACGCTTGCCAACAAAGCACCTTGTTCGCCATGATCGATAAATCGGTCAGGCAAGCCAAGCTGAAGCAACGGGCACACAACCCCTGCTGCCGCCAGCGCTTCTGCCACGGCACTGCCCGCCCCGCCCATGATCGCGCCCTCTTCGAGTGTGACAAGCCCCGCATGCGTGGCCGCCAATTCGAGCACTAACGCCACATCAAGCGGCTTCACAAAGCGCATATCAGCCACCGTGAGGTTAAGGGCCTCGGCGGCCTTAAGCGCAGCAGGCAACAGAGTGCCAAACACCAAAACCGCAATGTTTTTGCCCTGCCTACGCACAAGCCCACGACCGACTTCAACCGTGACTAAGCCAGCCTGAGGCACAGCGCCGGCCCCTGCTCCGCGCGGATAACGCACTGCTGCGGGGCCTGGAAATTGGTAACAGGTCGACAACAGCAGCCTCAGTTCACTCTCGTCAGAAGGCGTGGCCACCACCATATTTGGGATGCAACGCATAAAGGCGACGTCGTAATTGCCGGCATGGGTAGCGCCATCAGCCCCCACTAAGCCGGCGCGATCCAGTGCGAAGGTCACATCTAGGTTTTGCAACGCAACATCATGGATCAACTGATCGTAGCCCCGCTGCAAAAACGTTGAATAAATCGCCACGACGGGCTTTTGGCCTTCACAGGCGAGACCCGCAGCAAACGTCACCGCATGCTGCTCAGCAATCCCCACATCAAAATAACGTTTAGGAAAACGACGCTCAAATTCAACCATGCCACTACCTTCGCGCATCGCGGGCGTGATGCCCACCAAGCGCGCGTCTTGGGCGGCCATGTCGCATAGCCACGTGCCAAACACTTGTGTAAAAGTTGTCTTAGGGATTGCAGTGGGCTTTTGAATCCCGATGGCCGGATCGAACTTGCCAGGACCGTGATACAGCACAGGATCGGCCTCGGCAAGCTTATAGCCCTGGCCCTTTTTAGTCACCACGTGCAAGAACTGCGGCCCTTTCAGCGCACGCATGTTTTGCAAGGTCGGAATCAACGAATCAAGATCATGACCATCAATAGGCCCAACATAATTGAAGCCCATTTCTTCGAACAAGGTCGCCGGGGTGACCATGCCTTTGGCATGCTCTTCAAAGCGGCGCGCCAACTCAAGCACCGGAGGCATATGCTGTAAGACAGAACGTCCAACGTTTTTAGCCGCTGCATAAAACTGCCCCGACATTAAACGCGCAAGGTATCGATTGAGCGCGCCCACTGGCGGCGAAATCGACATGTCATTGTCGTTGAGAATCACTAGCAAATTGATATCGGGCGTCACGCCGGCGTTATTCATGGCTTCAAAGGCCATGCCGGCCGACATTGAGCCATCGCCAATCACAGCAATATGCTGACGCGACACCCCAGCATTGCGCGAGGCCACCGCCATGCCTAACGCGGCAGAAATCGAGGTTGAAGAATGCGCGGTTCCGAAGGCGTCGTATTCGGATTCGCTGCGCTTTGGAAAACCAGACATGCCGCCAAACTGCCTAAGCGTGCTCATGCCCGCTTTGCGTCCTGTCAATATCTTGTGCGGATAAGACTGATGACCCACATCCCAAATGATGCGATCATGTGGCGTGTCATACACATAGTGCAAAGCGACTGTGAGTTCAACCGTACCGAGGTTTGACGATAAATGCCCACCGGTGCGCGAAACAGAATCAAGCACAAAAGCGCGCAGTTGATCCGCCAATTTTCGCAGCTCGCGTTTATCAAGCGGCTTGAGATCGGCAGGAGAATGAATACGGTCAAGCAAGTCGGTGGGCATAAGTCTCAAAACTTCTACAAAAAATCATCGCAAACAAACAATCATCGCAAACACTTTAACGATCGAAATCATTTTAATGATCGCGTAAAACAATAAAGTCGGCCAAGCCCGCCAATAACGCAGCAGAGTCACCCAACGGGCTTAAGGCAGCTAAAGCCCGTTGGTGTAACTCGCCCGCAAAAGCACGGGCTTGAGCCAACCCCATTAGTGTGACATAAGTCGGTTTATTTGCCGCAGCGTCTTTGCCGGGGGTTTTACCCAATTGAGAGCTATCGGCAGTGACATCAAGTACGTCGTCAATCACCTGGAAAGCTAGACCCATCGCCGCCGAATACGCCTCAAGTGCACTGCGCTGCTGTGCATTTGCACCAACGGCCAACCCACCTAACGAAACGCTTGCCGCAAGCAAGGCACCAGTTTTCAGAACATGCATTTGTTGCAAAGCATGCTGAGTCAGGGCTTTACCAACACTTTCTAAATCGATCGCCTGCCCGCCGGCCATCCCTAGACTCCCGGCGGCTTGAGCCAAGTCGCGAATCGCCTGAACGATTAACGGTGGCGCAATTGGCATTTGTGCAAGCAGATCAAACGCCAGCGGTTGCAAGGCATCGCCCGCCAACAACGCGGTGGCCTCGTCAAACTGTACGTGCACGGTGGGACGACCGCGCCGCAAGACATCGTCATCCATGCAAGGCAAATCATCGTGTACCAACGAATAGGCATGCACAAGCTCAACGGCGGCGGCCGCGAGATCTTGCGCCCACGCGCGTTCGGCGTCTGGCTGTGTTGACAGCGCTGGCCGGCACGCATGCGCAGCCGCAAACACTAGTGCAGCACGCACACGCTTGCCACCGCCCAGCACTGAATAGCGCATGGCGCGATGCAAACGCGCTGGCACCGCATCTTCGTGCGGCAAGACGCGAGCCAAGACTTGCTCAACATGTTGCGCGCGCTCAGACAGCCAGGCAGAAAATTCAACAGCAGACAGACTCATGATGCGTCGGCATCCAGACCTTCAAAGGGGCGCAGCATGCCAGCCTCGAGGACTTTGACTTGTTGTTCGGCTTGCGCCAGTTTTTGCTGACACAGTCGAGTCAGGGCCACACCGCGAGCGTAGGCAGCCAATGACTGCTCGAGTGCAAGTGAACCCGATTCCATGGTGGCGACTAAGGCCTCGAGTTCAGCCAGCGCCGTCTCGAAATCTTCAGGCAAAGTTGGGTCAAGCTCGGTAGCGGCTTCACCTGGTTTGATCGATGTTTTGTTAGCCTTGGTCAAGCGACACTCCGAAGACAGCGTTACCGTCTAAATTAAACACAACAAGATGTAAACCCTGATTGTACGAGATGATCCGGTCTCAACACCTTGAGGTACAATGGTTTTTTAAGGTTAATCGGTCAATCCGGTTTTCTTCACGCCAGAACGGTACTGTCCGTCCTGGCTTTTTTATCGGTGCAGAGGGAATCATGACCGACATTGGTCGGATGGCGCACTTGGCGCCCGCTCGTACCCAGCTTGCTGTCGACACATATTTTGACCAAGCCCGCTTTGAGCGCGAGCAAAAAAGTATCTTTAATCAGTTTTCGCGTTATGTCGGGCACCAAAAGAGCGTCCCACAACCCGGAGACTGGCGCAGCCTATCTCATGAAAATAACGGCAGAGTCTTGGTGCGCGGTCAAAACGGCATCGAACTACTCTCTAACGTTTGCCGTCACCGCCAAGCCTTAATGTTGGGTGGTGAAACGGGCAATGTCTCAGGCCATCGCAATACCCACGGCAACCTTAGGGATACTGGTGGCAATATTGTGTGCCCACTGCATCGCTGGACATACGACAAGCAGGGTCAGTTGCTAGGGGCACCGCATTTTGACAATACGCCGTGCCTGAACCTCGAGCGCTTTGCGCTCAATGACTGTCATGGCTTTCTCTTTGAAGGCCCGCGCGACCCCGTCGCCGAAATCGGCAAACTGTTCAAGCGACCAGAATTTGATTTTTCAGACTATGTCCTTGATCACGTTGAAGTGCACCAGTGCAATTACAACTGGAAGACCTTCATCGAGGTTTATCTCGAAGACTATCATGTAGCACCTTTTCATCCGGGTCTTGGGCACTTTGTCACGTGTGACGACTTGTCCTGGGAGTTCACTGAGCACTACAGCATGCAGCGCGTTGGCGTACATCGTGCGCTCTCGCAGCCAGGGTCGCCTGCTTATAAAGTGTGGCACGACAAGTTGCTGGCGTTTCGCGGCGGCCAGGCCCCTGATTTCGGTGCGGTCTGGGTCACCTATTTTCCGACACATATGATCGAGCTTTATCCTCATGTTGCCGTACTCTCAACCCTGTACCCAAAGTCACCCACTGAAACGGTCAATATCGTCGAGTTTTACTACCCCGAAGAAATCGCACTGTTCGAGCGCGAGTTTGTCGAGGCGCAACGCGAAGCCTACATGGAAACCGCGGTCGAAGATGACGAAATCGCCGAGCGCATGGACGCCGGACGCGCCGCCTTACTGGCGCGCGGCACCTCAGAAACCGGACCGTATCAATCACCCATGGAAGACGGCATGCAGCATTTTCATGAGTGGTATCGCAAAGCCATGAACGAAACCGAGAACTTTTAACCCCGCTGCTTGTCCAAACCCTTAATAAAGAGTTCAGCGCGGGGCAGCAGCGTCAACCACGCGTGCGGCTCGCGGTCATAACCAAGCAACGAATTAGTCATATTGCTGTTTTTTTGGTGAATTAACGTATTGTTGTAGTTGTATTTAATTTAACGGCGCGAGCCTTTTCAATTTTTCTCACCTCTTATTTTTCTCACCTCTTAAAAGATCATGAAACGAATTATTCTTTTTGTGCTGACTAACCTTGCGGTCATGCTGGTACTGAGCGCCACCTTGAGCATCTTGGGCGTCAATCGCTTTCTGACAGACCAAGGGCTCAATGTTCCGATGCTGTTAGTGTTTTCGGTGATTGTTGGCTTTACGGGTGCGATATTTTCGCTCTTAATCAGCAAGTGGATGGCCAAGCGTAGTACCGGCGCAAGGGTGATTGACCCGCAAGCACCGAACGGCGCAAAAGAGCAGTGGCTCGTCGACACCGTTCATCAAATTGCGGATCGCGCCGGCATTGGTCGCCCTGAAGTGGCGATTTACGAGGGAGAGCCCAACGCTTTTGCCACGGGCGCGTTTCGTAACGATTCGCTTGTGGCCGTGTCAACGGGCTTGCTTGATAGCATGACCGAAGAAGAAGTGACTGCCGTGCTGGCGCATGAAGTTGCTCATATTGCCAACGGTGACATGATCACCCTGACCCTGATCCAGGGCGTGGTCAATACCTTTGTTGTATTTTTAGCCCGAGTCGTTGGCTACTTTGTTGACCGCGTGATTCTTAAAAACGACAAAGGCACTGGGCTTGGTTATTACGCCACGGTGATCGTTTGCGAAATCGCTTTTGGCATTGCAGCCAGCCTGATCGTGGCATGGTTTTCACGGCAGCGCGAATATCGCGCCGATGCGGGCTCAGCTTCGCTGCTCAGCTCACGCGAGCCGATGATTCGTGCCTTGTCACGCCTTGGGGGCTTGACGCCCGGTGCCTTGCCCAAAAGCTTTGAAGCTTCGGGGATCAGTGGCGGCGGCGGGATTAGCGCCATGTTTGCGACGCACCCACCCATCAATGCGCGAATCAACGCTTTACAAAATCTGCGCGTGAATTAAAAGCGATCGACCAGAGCCTAGCTAAACAGCCTCAGCGATGAGGCTATTTTTTCATGTGTCGCGACACTCATGACTTCTAGCCCGAGATAGATTCACCGTCACCAGCATTGGCGCTCTGTTTTTGTCCTGCCGCACCCTTGCTGCTTACCTGCTAGATCAGCGTTACGTAATCAGTGCGCCTGCTCCCAATTAGGGCCAACACCAACCTCGGCCACAAGTGGCACTCGCAGGCTTGCCACGTCACACATCAAACTAGGCAAATTATCTTTGATACGATCGACTTCAGACAGCGGTACATCCAGCACCAGTTCATCATGCACCTGCATGACCATTTTGGTTTGTAGTTGTTCGTGCGCAAGCCAATTTTGCACCGCTACCATCGCAAGCTTGATCAAATCGGCTGCGGTACCTTGCATGGGTGCGTTAATCGCGGCTCGCTCGGCACCCGCACGACGGGCTCCGGCGGCGTTGATATCGGCTAACCATAAACGTCGGCCAAACACGGTCTCAACATAGCCTTGCTCGTGGGCCAAGGCGCGGGTCTCGGCCATGTACTGAGCCACCCCGGGGTAACGCGTGAAATATCGGTCAATATAGGATTGTGCAGCATCGCGTGTGATGCCCAGGTTGCTTGCCAGACCAAAGGCACCCATCCCGTAGATCAAACCAAAGTTAATCGCCTTGGCCGCACGGCGCTGGTCTGAAGACACGTCTTGCAGACTGACGCCAAACACTTCAGAGGCGGTTGCCTTATGGATATCTTCGCCCGCCGCAAAGGCGCGCTGCAAGTTTGTATCGTTTGAGACATGCGCCATGACCCGCAATTCGATTTGCGAATAGTCAGCAGAAATAATGACGCCATTTGTCGCGATGAAGGCCTCGCGCACGCGGCGCCCTGCCTCAGACCGCACGGGTATATTTTGCAGATTGGGCTCAGATGACGCTAGGCGCCCAGTAATGACGGCCGCCTGAGCGTAATGTGTATGAACACGCCCCGTCGCGGCATTCACCATTTTTGGCAGTTTGTCGGTATAGGTGGATTTCAGTTTTGCCAGACCGCGATACTCAAGCAAGACCTGAGGCAAAGGGTAGTCTTCAGCTAACTTAGTGAGTACGTCTTCGTCAGTTGAGGGTGCGCCACCAGGCGTTTTGCGCACCACCGGCAACTGCATTTTTGTAAACAGGATTTCGCCCAGCTGCTTAGGCGAATTTAAATTAAAAGGTTGTTCGGCGATTGTGTAGGCCCGCTGCTCGAGAGCCAATAACTCTTGACCAATCACGTGGCTTTGTCGGCCAAGCTCAGCCGAATCAATCATGACACCGTTGCATTCGATTTCAAACAGCACACGCGACACTAAGATTTCAAGCTGATAGATATATTCAAGCGGGGCAAGCGCCCTCACCTCTGGTCGCAACACGTGGTGCAGGCGTAACGTGAAATCGGCGTCTTCGCAGGCGTAGTGGGTGGCGCGCTCGAGATCGACCTCATCAAAGCCGATTTGATGCACACCCTTACCGCACAACTGTTCGTAAGACGTACCCTTGACACCCAAGCGACGCAGACACAGATCTTCGAGCCCCACACCACGGTGCGATTCGAGCACATAGGCTTGCAACATGGTGTCGTCAGCAACACCGCGCAAGTCAATCCCCTCGTTTGCAAAAACATGGGTGTCGTATTTGGCGTGATGCAAGAGCTTGGTTGGTTGCGGGTCTTCAAGCCACGCTTTCATGCGGGCCAATACCTCGGTGCGCGGCAATTGCCCTTGCGCATCGGCACCACGGTGTGCGACCGGAATATAACAAGCCACACCAGGCTCAATCGAGAGCGAGATGCCCACGAGGCGAGCTTGCATCGCTTCGAGCGCGGTGGTTTCGGTATCCAAGGCCACACACTGCGCCGCCGACACTCGCGCCAGCCAACTATCAAGCGTGGCCCAGTCTGTCACCATTTCATAATGGGTGTGTTCGGGCGCAGTCGGCCGTGCGATTTCTGTTGCAACACGCGCATCACCGGTGGGTACGCGGGTGAGTTCGCCCGTTAATTCACGCAGCCACGACTTGAAGCCATAGCGTTCAAATAAGCGCGTGAGGGTATCTTTATCATGCGGCTTTGGTGCAAGAACTTCTATTTCGGGCACTTCTGCCTGTAACTCGCAGTCGGTTTTAATGGTTAAGAGCTCACGCGTTAAGGTGAACTGGCCAATGGCCGCCCGTAAATTTTCGCCTGCCACGCCTTTGACCTCAGCGGCGCGCTCAACCAGGGCCTCTATCGAGCCAAATTCATCGATCCATTTAGCTGCAGTTTTAGGGCCGACTTTTTGTACCCCAGGCACATTATCAACGGTGTCCCCCACCAGCATTAAATAATCGACGATGCGGTTAGGTGCGACGCCAAACTTGCGCAGCACCCCTTCAGGGTCGAGCTCTTCGTTTGACATGGTGTTGACTAGCGTGATGTGGCTGGTCACCAACTGTGCCAAATCCTTATCGCCGGTTGAAATGACCGTATGGATATCTTGCTGTTGCGCCCATTGCGCGAGTGTGCCGATCACATCGTCGGCCTCGACCCCCGGCACGCTTAGCACGCTCCAGCCCATCGCGCGTACTGCCGCGTGAATCGGCTCAATCTGACTAGCAAGCTCTTCGGGCATCGATGGGCGATGTGATTTATAGTCAGGGTATAAATCATCGCGAAACGTTTTGCCACGCGCATCAAACACACAGGCGGCGTATTGCGCAGGATAGTCAAGCAAGATTCTGCGCATCATGTTGACTACGCCATAAATGGCACCCGTGGGCTCGCCTTGAGTATTACGTAAATCTGGCATCGCATGAAAGGCGCGATACAGGTAACTTGATCCATCGACGAGCAACAGGGTTTTTTTCATGGGCCACAAAAAAGAAGAGATTTCGCTGATTCAGCAGCAAACAACCCAAATTATGTCAGAGATGGTGCTCGCCGCCGAGACTCTGGCCAATATTGGGCCAGCAATCAGCTTATTTGGCAGTGCTCGTATTAAACCCGAGTCTGAGCATTATCAAAAAAGTGAAAAAATCGCGCAGTTATTAGCGAAAGCCGGTTTTAGCGTCATTGCCGGTGGCGGACCTGGCATTATGGAGGCCGCAAACAAAGGGGCCTTTGAGGCCGGTGGCACCAGCATCGGGCTACACATCAAACTGCACCACGAAGCGCAAGCGAACCCGTTTTTAAGCATTGAATTACCGTTTAAGCACTTTGTATCGCGCAAATCGACCTTTTTTATGCATAGCTTGGCCTATGTGGTGTTACCCGGCGGCTTTGGCACACTTGACGAGTTGTTTGAGGCCCTGACCTTGATGCAGACCGGAAAAGTGCCCGTTGGTCCGGTGATCTTAGTTGGAACCACTTTTTGGGCGGATCTGATGCGCTGGATTGAAGAACAGCTAGCGCGCAACGCGTTGATCAATAACATTGATTCCAAAACGTTTTTCATTGCAGACGAACCCGAAGACATCGTTGCTTATCTTATAGATTTCTATCAAACGCACCCAGAGATCGTTAAGCGTCAACCCAATCGCGCGGTCTGAGCTTAGATCTACACGCACGGCATCGGCACACTGAACAAGAGTCGCTAACTGCAGGCGGACCACATCACTTGGCATACAAATGCCCAAGTGGCTGCTTTAAATGCTGGGGCAGTCAGGCACGCAAAAAAACCACCACTCGATTGAAGGTTCAAGTCTTAGCACCTGTATGTGTAGCCTGTTCGTGTAGCGTCATCACGAGGTCACACCTATTGTCTGCAGGTCGCTGCATACGGTCTTACTCTACTTAAAGTCGTCAGGTTTTGAAGTGGAATTTGCCGCGATCATTTTCAAGACACGCGCACACACGAAGACATTCAGGATAACAACAGAAGCGTCTATGCAAAATTATTCATGCAATAAAACCGCAAACGCCTTCAACAAAAAAGTTCTCGGCTTTTAACATACAAATGTTAAAGCTTCGTGACAAATCGAAACAAAACGCCCCCCATATATACGGTCTATCTAACGCGACTCGCGCACATCACACTACAACCTCTTGAACTTGATGACTCAATACTAGGGGAAGATACATGGCTACAGACGGTTCGGTTGCTCCGAAAGAGCGCGTCAATATTACGTACAAACCATCTATAGGTGGTGCAGCGGTTGAAGTGGAGTTGCCACTGAAACTTCTCGTTCTGGGTGACTTCACGCAACGTGAAGATGAGCGACCCCTTGAAGATCGCGCGCCTATCAATGTTGACAAGGATAACTTCACTGATGTGCTCAAAGCACAGAAGTTAAGTTTGGACTTAGCGGTCCCTGATATTTTGTCGAATGATGAGCTGGCAGGAAGCCTATCCGTGAGTCTCAAGTTCGAATCATTGTCAGACTTTGAGCCCGACGCAATCGTTGAAAAAGTCCCTGAACTCAAAAGTCTTTTAGAACTAAGAGATGCCTTGAAAGCGTTGAAAGGGCCTCTGGGTAACGTTCCTGATTTTCGCAAGAAGCTTCAACAACTCGTCGCTGACGAAGGTAGTCGAACGAAGTTGCTGACAGAACTCGGCCTCGAAAGCCCCTAACACGCAATCAGAAACTTTAATGTCCATCAGCAACTTTAATGTCATTTCTTGGGAACGAACATGAGTGAAACATTAGATCAGGAATTAAGTGGTGCAAGTGAACTCAGCGTCGACAGGTCCTTGATCGACCAACTGCTTGAGACAAGCAAAATACGGCCAGGAGACGATCAATACTCAGTGACCAAACTGGGGGTTCAGTCTTTTATCAGCACATTGATGGCGAATGATCGAGTAACGGATCGCATCACTGCTGCACTTGCAGACGAAATGATTGCAAACTTAGACAAGAAGCTAAGTCGCCAAGTCGATCAGATCCTTCATCACAAGGACTTTCAAAAACTGGAGTCCGCTTGGCGATCGTTAAAGTTCTTAGTAGAACGCACTAATTTTCGCGAGAACATCAGAGTTCAAATAATGAACGCAAGCAAAGAAGACCTCTTGGTCGACTTTCAGGATTCCCCAGAAATCACGAAATCAGGTCTTTATAAAAATGTTTATACAGCCGAATATGGGCAATTTGGTGGTCAACCTTTCGGCGCAATAATTTCGAATTACGAGTTTGGTCCTGGCACTGAAGACGTTGCTTTACTTCAATATTGCGCAAGTGTCGCGGCGATGTCACATGCACCGTTCATCGGTGGTGTGTCTTCAAGTTTTTTTGGCATGGACGACTTCAGCAAGCTTCCAGATCTAAAAGATTTGGCTTCAATTTTTGAGATGCCTCAGTACACCAAATGGAACGGTTTTAGAGAAAGTGACGACGCTCGTAACGTCGGTCTAGTGATGCCTCACTTTTTGTTACGAGTCCCGTATGGTCTTGAGACGGTTCCTGCGAAGAAGTTCGTCTATAACGAAAATGTCAGCGGCGGCAATGGTGAATTTTTGTGGGGCAATGCGTCGTTTGCTTTCGCCACCCGTCTGACAGCAAGCTTCGCCGACTATCGTTGGTCGGCAAATATCATCGGCCCACAGGGGGGTGGTGCGGTCAACGACTTGCCAATCTACAACTACGAGTCGATGGGTGAAATACAAACCAAAATCCCGACAGAGGTATTTGTTTCTGAGCGGCGTGAGTTTGAACTAGCAGAGCAAGGATTTATCGCTCTTTCAATGCGTAAGAACAGCGACAACGCCGCGTTCTTTTCGGCGAACTCATCGCAAAAAACCAAGTTCTTCGGCAATAGTAAAGAGGGCAAAGAAGCAGAGACCGACTTCAAACTTGGCACCCAACTGCCATATATTTTTGTCGTTAGTCGTCTGGCTCACTATATCAAGGTATTGCAACGTGAAAACATCGGAGCCTGGAAAAATCGCAGCGATCTTGAGGCGGAGCTGAATGACTGGATGAGACAGTACGTGGCCGATATGGACGCCCCAGGGCCCGAAGTTCGCAGCCGCCGCCCCTTGCGTACTGCTCAGATCGCGGTGGATGACGTTGAAGGGGATCCAGGTTGGTACAAAGTTTCAATGAAAGTCCGCCCTCATTTCAAGTACATGGGCGCATCGTTCACCCTTTCGTTAGTCGGAAAACTCGAAAAAAAATAGTTTTTTAGGCCCCTAAGCAAGACCCTTAGCACGACCATTTTTTTGTTACAAACTTTTTGCAAACTTGAAAAGGATTTCTTATGACAATGCCAGCGTATCTCAAAGTTACCGGAGCCTCACAAGGCAATATCGAAGGTAGCTGCGATATTCAAAATCACGAAAAAACAATGTTAATCAATGGTATGACACACTCCATTGCCATTCCAAAGTCACCCCAAACCGGCTTACCTACTGGTAAGCGCGTTCACGGTGCTTTGACCGTACTCAAGAACTACGACAAAGCATCACCAAAGCTGTTTCAAGCACTTTGCTCAGGCGAACAGCTGACCTCAGTCAAGCTCGAGTACTTCTGGATCTCGAAAGAAGGCAAGGAAGAACTGTACTACACGACTGAACTGAAGAACGCGATCGTCGTATCAATCGACTATCAGAAGCGCGATGCAGTTGCTGCAAATAGCGGCCCTCACGCCGATGAAGAGAGCATTTCGTTCACGTACGAGACCATCATCCAGACTTGGGTCAAAGACGGTATCGAAGCACAAGACTCTTGGACTGGTAGCAATTAATTACCGCTTTTAGTCAATAGCTATTTGAAAGACAGGGGTCTAAAAATTGATCGGACAAGGAAGCGAAACGACATGTTGATTCAGGAGCGCCTTCTTGAACGATTAACTAGCCAGGAAGCGCCCCGCCTTTTGGCGGGGCGTCTAACCACGTCTATCGTGATCAGTTCGATTGTCAATCACCTAAATGGATTGCTAAATACACGTCGAGGTAGTGTGCAAATCGACAGAGCTTACGGTATGCCAGACTTAAGTAATATCGCGGGATCGTTTGCCGTCGGGTATAGCGAAATGATTCAAGCAGAAGTGCTCGAGCAGATCGTGCGCTACGAGACCCGGATCCTATCACCCCAGATTGCACCTGTCGACGAAACAAAAGAAGTCATCACACTAAAATATGAATTATTGGGATACGTTGAGACGGATAGCGACGTCAGAAAACCAAACAGACTAAGCTTGTACTTACGGGTCAACTCTGCCGGACGTATTGCAGCAGAGATCAATCATGTCTCTTGAAAAAATATACGCAGCCGAGCTTGATCGCTTGCAAAATCTAGGGCGGGAGTTTGCAAGAGAGAATCCCAGCATGGCACCCTTTTTGGCGGGTGCAGGTGGAGATGCCGATGTTGAGCGGTTACTGCAGGGCTTTGCTTTTTTGTCTGCGATGGTCAGACAAAAAATGGATGATCAGATACCAGAGTTCATCGGCGATGTCGCCGATTTGGTCGGCCCTGAACTCGTCAAACCCATGCCCGCCATCACCGTGTTACGGCTCAGTGTATCGGGCAACCACCCCGAGGGTTATGTCGTCAATCAGGGTACGGTCTTTGCCTCTAAACCGATTGAGGGTACCTCTTGCCAGTTCACGACCTCTTGGCCTCTAACGATTCAACCTCTGGTGGTCAGGTCTGCCATCATTCGAGCGCTAAGCGCCACACAATCACGGCTGACACTCGGCTTTGGTTTTGAAGATGCAATCACCACCCAATGGGCGGGCAAAGACCTCGCTCTTTATTTCGGGGGAGCCTTTCGCGAGGCCAGTATCTGGCTCTCGAGCCTTCGCAAGCGCTTGATAAAGGTGTCGGTGCGCTCTGCCGAGCTTGAATTACCTAGCATGCCATTGCAAGTTGAGTTCACTGGCCTAAATATCAAGAGCTCTTTATTTAATTCGTCACAATCCGTTGCGTCTCATTTGAGATTGCTAAGAGAGTTTCAAGCTTTTCCCGAAAAGGCGTTGTTTGTACGACTGACTGGTTTTGAAAATTGGCAAAGAGCACTCACTGCCCTGCCGACAATCGACTTTGACTTCGATATTGAGCTCTCGAAGCTACCAAAACCAAGTCCTGAAAACTTTGTCTTGAATGCGACTCCGGCTGCGAATATTTTTGAAACCTACGCAAATCCCATCGAAGTCACTCATTTGCGTGAGAGTTACCCACTTGTTCCGGGCGGGGCAGACTCTCGCAATGCCCAGCTTTTCGAAGTCCTTAACGTGACCGGACGACTGCAAGGCAATTCGCTAGACCGTCACTACGTGCCGACCACCTCTTTATTGGTCGAAGACACCAGTCTCAAGTATCAAGTGATCGCAAGCGAAGGTACTCAAATATCTTCGCAAGAATATAAGTTGCGCTTGCCCTTCACGGATTCTTTAGACCTTGTCAATCGTGAAACGCTTTCGATCCAAATTCTTTGTACGAATGGCAATCTAATCGATCGAATTCGAATAGGAGACATCTGTTTACGTACCGCCTTGTCTCCAGAAAAAGTGAAAGTCACGAATATTACGTTTCCGGTCAGGGCTTCACGCCCGACCTTGGGAAACGACTCAATGTGGAGGATCATATCGCACGCTCGCTTGAATTTGAAAGTACTTGCAGACGCAGACACTCTCAAAGAGATTCTACAGATGTACCTACCAGAGGGCGGCGATCCCGCACGACTCGCAGCCGCACGCCGCCGAGTGCAGGGTATCGAAGACGTTCGCATCACTGAAGAGACACGACTGATTAAAGGAAGTCTGATAAGAGGTCAGAATATTCATATACGTCTGGGCCAAGAATATTTTTCAAGCGATGGTGATCTCGTTCTTTTTGGCGAGCTGCTCGCGCAATTTCTTGCAGGCACGATTGCACTGAATTCGTATGTCACCGTCTCGGTGACTAACACCACAGGTGGAAACTTATACGTATGGCCAAACTTGATAGCACCGAGCTTAACGTTCTAGTCGACTTTTATCAGGCTAAGCAGCGCGAGTTAGAGTTTTTTCAGCTAGCACGCCTGCTGGCGAGACACTTACGCTCTGAAATTGAGGCTAAAGGCTTCTCAGAGGACGAGTGGCTTGAGTGGGAAGCGCTTCTTTTTAAACATCTACGCGTCAGACCGATACTGTCGATGGGATTTCCTGATACGGATATCGCATCGATCGAAAAGATTGATCAAAACAAAATCAGAGTTGAGACAACCTTCTTTGGCCTTTACGGCGTGACCTCGCCTCTACCAAATTTTTACTCTGAATACCTGCTTGACAATAACCAAGAGGGCTTGAAGGCTGCTCGAGGCTTTATTGATATTTTTCACTATGCCGCGTTTCCTCTTTTGATTCGCGCCTGGGGACGCTATCGAACCTGGACTGGACTGCAAGAGCGGACAGACCCACGTCAGACAGATCGCCGAACCAGTTGGGTCGGCTTAACAGGCGCGGGTTTGCGCAAGCGTTTTAGCCATTGGAGCGCATTAACTGTCTTAGCCCCAGTCCTTTCGAGTCGAAATCGCTCGGCCAGCAATTTAGAGGCGCTCGTGCGCACGATTGCGCGCTCTGGGCAAGTTGAAGTGCGTCCCTGCCTAGCAACCAAAGTCGGGATACCGAACAACTACAGGTTTAGATTGGGTTTGACCAACCACCAACTTGGAGATCAAGCAGTCTTGGGTTTTAACGTAAATGATAGTCGTCATTTTGTTGAGGTTTTGCTAAGCAATCAAGCAGAAACCGATCGCAACGCACTTCTCCCGTTGGGCGCGCGTTTTGATCTGCTCAAACAAGCGCTAACGATATTTCTCAACGATGCCTTGACCATATATTTTAGATTCAAGGGTATATCTAGCCCACGCCTGTTAGGCCTTAGCAGGCTAGGCCTGGGCGCAACGCTTGGAACAAAGGCTCGAATCGGTGAAATTGTTTTTGTCATGAAACAAACTGAACGATTGGCATAGAAACTTTTTAATACATTTCTTTTGTGAGGTAGTCGTGCAGATCGTTGATTTCAAGTCGTTAGTCAGTCGTTTCAATGCAAGCACATGCGGGGCAGGCGGTGACTTAACGGAGGTGGATCTTGTCAGACTGGCTTGAAGGGATTGAAGCACTCAAGGCTGTGAAAAAAAATCAGCAAAATTCTGAGCCTGTTACAGATTTGAAATTTTGTCGGGTCGCGTTTGACAGACTATTGTTTGACGACATGCATTTTATAGAATGTCAGTTTGACGCGGTCACTTTTCACGAGAGCGTCTTAGAAAGCATTACCTTTATTGATTGCAAATTCAATAAAGTCAGCTTCGACAGCGCTCAACTCCTTAACTGTAGCTTTGTGCAATGTTCTTTAACAGACTGCACGGCTGTTGTGCTGTTCTCTGAAGAGTTGTCGATGGTCGATTGTCAACTCACGCGGTTCGACGCAACGCGCGCGACGCTCAAAATGGCTCGCTTTGTAAAAGTCACTTGCGTCGATGTCGTCTTTTTATACGCAAATCTTGAAATGTCGGCAACCGTTCAGACGACCCATCAACATACAAATTTCTCAAGAGCTAACTTGCAAAAGGCAGCTTTTCAGGGCATTGATTTAACTACCTGTTCCTTGACGGATATTCAAGCAACAAAAGTCGTTTTCTCTGAGTGCGAGCTTGACGGTTTAGATTTGACCGGCGCCGTACTCACCAACATGCAGTGCAACAAGGCAAGTTTGCAAGGGGTCATTTTTAATACTTGTGAGTTAACCGGTGCAAATTTCACAGATGCAAAAATGAATGGGGCACAAATGAGACGTAGCAATTTGACCCTGGCGTCTTGGCTACGTACTGAGTTGCGAGACTGCTGTTTGGATCAGGCATCGCTTGTGCAAGCGCGCGTCATCAGATCCGACGCTTGCGGTTCTAGCTTGTTAAACGTTGACGCCAAACAATCGGTTTGGCATCTGTCAAACCTAAGTGATGCCAAGATGAGTGGGGCGAATCTGCACCAAGCCGACTTAATTGGTGCAGATCTGACAAGGGCAGATTTGACCCAGGCGACTTTGTCATTTGCTAAGTTGGATAAGTCGATTCAAGAAGACACCCGTTTCAGCATTGGTGCAAAAGCGACCATCATGCCGGCAAACGACAGTTATGCAGAGTTTATTTTAGCCGCGTCCTAAACGATTTATTTTACGAAGGTATCGCTATGAAACATTTAGAAATTCAAGAACTATCGGCACCAGATCAACGTGTGTCACTGGTGCAGACAACAGTGGTTAGCGTCGGGCCGTACAAAATCAAAAATGGTTCGCTTGCCCGCGTTGCAACAAGCTGCCTTGTCACACCAAGTGTCGGCGACAGCGTGCTCTGCGCTCTCGCTGAAAACGATACTCAGGCAACAATCCTTGCCGTGTTAGTCAGGTTGCAGCCAGAGTTACCTTTAATTATTGCGCCCGAGGCAGCGCTCGAGCTTCAAGTGAACGAAATTACGCTTGTGACGGGTCAGGCACATTTGGTCGCTTCAAAGGTCAATGTTTCGATTGAAGTACTCAAGCGCGTAGTGAAAAAAATCGACGAGGTCGTCGATTATGCCTCGTCAACCTTTGGCAGCCTTTTCGTCAGAGCCAAACGAAGCATTAAACGTGTACAAGAACTAGACGAAGTTCAGGCTGGGCACATAAAAATAGAGAGCCCGACACTCATCGAAGTACATGGCTCGGTGACGGCAATCAGCGCAGAGCATCTGATTCAGATGCAAAGCAAACAAATTCATATGGGATAAGCGATGACGACGTCAAACCTTGGATGGTACAAGTTTCAAGTAGTCGGCCAACCCGACAGCACGTTTACTGTCGCGCGTATCGACGGCGTTGAACGCCTGGGCTCACCCTATCGCTTCGAGTTAGACTTGGTGTCGGAATCGGTCGACATAGATTTACAAGCTCTGCTGGGGAAAACCGCCCAACTGAATATGCGTCCTTGGGGAGCAAACGAGGTTTTCTTTCACGGCGTGATCACCCAGTCACGCTCGTCTCAAGCATTAGCAGAGAGAAAACTCATGTATCACGTGAGGCTTGAACCGCGTCTTGCTTTGCTCGGGCAGTCGACCTTAAACGAAGCCTATGTCGATACTGCGAACGGTCTGAACCTAAAAAATCTAATTGATAGCGTGTTTGCACGTCATGGCTTATTGCCGGGAAAAGACTACAGCCTTGCGCTCGGTAGCCCAATCATTTCAAGAGATTTCGTCCTGCAGTACCAAGAGACTGATCTGGCGTTTCTCAACCGCTGGGTTGAGTTTGAAGGAGCTTTTTACTATTTTTCACAAGAAGTGTCAGGTGAGAAGGTCATTTTTATTGATGATATTCAGTCGTTACCCGTTAAACGGGTTGCACTGAAATATCGTCCGGCGGGCTCAATGACAGTCGATCAGTACACGTCGTCGTTGATCGAATTTGATGAATGGCAAGCAGTTGGTGTGGGCAAGGTTCGCTACCAAGAATACAACTACCGACAAGCGCAAGATCCCGTCACCGGATCGGCCCAGAACGCTCAATCATTTTGGACAACACAGTTGTTTTACGGCGGCGGTTTGCGTGACAATGCTCAAGCCAATGCCTACGCCAAACTTCGCCTAGAGGCCTTCGATGCCCAGCGCGACACGCGACACGGTAAATTGCTTGCGACGGGTGTGTCGCCAGGCACCATCATCTCGGTCACCGAGCATCCACGTCAACGTCTGAATGCAGAGTTTCTCGTCACAACCGTCAGACACAAAGGGACGCAGGCCGGTTTTGGCGTCACAACCGATTTAGTCGGGCAGGGCATCACCGAGCAAAATTATTACACCGCCGAGTTTGATGCAGTGCCGAGCAATAAACCATATCGGTTACCGCTGCAAACGCCAAGACCTCATATTGCGGGGTACCTTCCTGCGCTTGTGGATGCTGAAGGCGAAGGACAAGTCGCATTTATCGATCAATACGGACGCTATAAGGTTGATTTGCCGTTTGACTTCAGTGACCGTGGCGCTGGCATGGCCTCTGCCTGGGTGCGCTTGGCGGCACCGTTTAATGGACCGGGTGACAAAGGCAATGCCGGGTTTCATTTTCCGTTACGAAAAGGCGCAGAAGTCATGCTGGCATTTATGGATGGCGATCCAGATTTACCCGTGATTGTCGGGGTATTGACCAACTCGTTGTCGCCCTCGCCGGTCAACGATCACAATGCTTCGGTACATCGAATTGTATCAAGTGCGGGGCATGAATTTCACATGGACGACACACCAGGCTCAGAAGGCGTTCGAATAAAGTCGAGTGATAACGGCTCGATGATACTGATAGGCACCTATGGCGGCGGCACTGGAAAGTAGAAATCGAGCTCTTCAGATGAATAAACCCGTTTGTATCCACTGACTGAAGAATATGAAGATCATTAAGCCAGCCGCAATGAGTTGTTCGCCCCTTCCAACCGCAGGTGCGTACGGTGATTATCTTGCCGTATCGGCCTTGGTCGCGTTTGAAGTGATCAACGGCGAAATCCGCGCTATCAGTGAACAATCTTTTTGGCAGCGCATGAAGCCAGCACTGCCGCCAGAGACAGCACCCGATTTGGGCTGGCTCAAACCTCGAGGCGAGTGGCTGGCATTTGGGCACGCTTACCCTGCTGAACCCAACAGCGTTTCGACAAAAGTATCGGTGACCATCAAACGTGAGGGCGACACCCTAAGCGCTAAAACGCTGCATGTTAGTGGGCCGCGCACGTGGCAGAAGCGCCTAAATCTAGCTTGGCCTTCAGAGCCTGAGCCGCTTGCTGCGCCAGTATTGCTTGATTGGTCGCTTGCTTTTGGGCACCCCAAACATGAAATGAATCCAAAAGGTTTAGGGGGTTATGACAATCAGTGGGTAGGTGCGGCTTTGCCTCAGATCGAGTATTTCGAGCACATGGTGGCTTCGCCAACGGACACACCCGCACCGGCGGGCTTGACTCCCTTGCCCTTGACTGGGTCAGGTCGGTTCAAACCCTGGGGCACCTACGATGAGCAATGGCGACGCGAGGTGTCTCCGGCGCTACCTGAAGACACCTCGCCAGAGGTATTGATGCAAGCCCCTGTCGACCAACGAATCACCGGTTGGTTCAAGGCCGGCGATGTGATTGAGTGCCGCGGCATGCACCCCGAAGGGCGTTCGCTACGATGGGCCATCCCCCCGTGGCAGGCGCGTTGTTTTGTCAAACAGCCTGCTTTGAGCCCGCACTTAATACCGGTACCCATGCAGCTTGATACCCTGCTGTTGCTTCCCGGTGCTGGGGTGCTTGCGTTGCTGTGGCGTGGTCACGTGCCAATCACTGACCCTGAAGCAAACGACGTTGACTTGGTACTGACGGCGCTCGAAAGTAACGACCAACCCCACGACCTCGCGCACTATGAGCGACTCGCGGTGTTGCGTGACCGCGAGCAAAAGACCGCAGGGCTGGCCATGTTAGACGATTCGGGGTTGATGCCCGTCGGGCAACGCGTGTCGCTATTACCAGCGCTCGACCCAGAGATGAAAAAAAAGATGCAGCGACTACAAGAGCGCGTCACTAGAGGGCAAGCTAAAGGCGAAGAGATGAAGGCTTCGTTCGAAAAAAAAGCAAATGAAAAAATGCTTGAAGCAAAAAAATCTTGGGGGAATAACACGCCCGAGATGAAATGGCCTGAGGTGAAAATTCCAGAACCAGAGCCAGTCTACGCAGAGCTCACCGCGCTAAACGCAGAACTATCGACGATCGTATTGTCGACACAGCCAGATGGAGCAAGACTTTACGAAGTGCTAAAGAGAATCGAGGTGTTAAATCAGCAGAGCAAAGCACAAGGGTTTAAGCAGGCGCGCGAAGGGTTAGAAAAAATGACCGAGGCGCTCGCGGCGCAGTCAGATGCGCAAAGGCAGGCCGCCCAAGACGCAAAGAAAGCAGGTAGCGGCCCCCCTTCACGCGGTGCAACAGCACGCAAGGCCAACGTCGCGAACAACCTCAAGTTTGCCGGACTCACACCCGAAGCCATCACAGAACTTCAAACCAAACTCGCTCAGGGAGAACGCTCGTGGGCGAACATGTATAAGCAATCTGCGCATTACTTACCCGTTGTTGCTCCTCTTGCCGAGCCCGCGACGTTAGGCGCACAAATCCTGAGGCAGACAAAACACTCACCCCTCGCTGGGGCCGCGCACGATGCAGATTGGGTTGGAGCCGATTTAAGCGGACAGAACTTAGACAATTGTGATCTAAGCCAAGCCTACTTAGACGGTGCAAATTTATCCGGCGCGTCTTTGGTTGGCGCAGATTTACGCGGCGCTTGTTTAGCTTGGGCAAATCTGACAGGCGCCAACTTGACCGGTGCAAATCTTGAAGGTGCCAATCTGGGGTGTGCCACTTTAGTAAAGACCAATTTTTCACAGGCGAACCTGACACGCGCTGTCCTTGACAACACGGTCATGCAAGACACATGTTTTGTGGGCGCACGGTTAGATCACGTCACCATGATTGGCGTGCAGGTTGGTCAAACGGATTTTTCTGAGGCGACGTTTGATTCGTTTAAATTAATTGGTATGAAAATCGGAGGGGGGGACGATCCTTCAGACCTACTAGACAAATTAGAAAACTTGTCGTTCGATCTTGAAGATAACCTTGTACCTACTGATCTGACTCAAGCAAGATTTTTTCGTACCAACATTGATCGTGCTCTGTTTCTGGGTGCAATCGGTAAAAACGTAGATTTTACTCAAGCAAGGCTATATAAAACTGCGCTCTTACATAGCAAGTTGACTGAAAGCAATTTCACAGGCGCCCTGCTTGAACAACTCGTCGTTGCCATGTCGTCTAGTCTGGCTGGGTCGATTTTTAGTGGCGCCTCAGTGCTTAAAAGTTTTTTACACAAGACCGATTTAAGTCGCACAGACTTTAAGGGTGCAAATCTTCATCAAAGCCATTTTGGTCAGGCTGATTTTACGGACGCCGATCTGTCGTACGTCAAAGCGGGCGCTGCCCGCTTCGAACGTGCCAATTTGTTGCGCACTACCTTTTTACGCGCCAACCTCAGTGGGGCAAATTTTCGAGCAAGCAACTTAGCGAGCACGAGCTTTGACGAAGCCACCCTAACTCTTGCAGATTTCTCAAAAGCCAAAACAAACCATCAAACTAGTTTTATCGACGCCATAACGACCAATGCAATGATGCCCAAGTCGAACCAAAATACTCAATAAGAGGTTATTCACATGTTTGCAAATACGATGGCAAGCACGCTCAATCTGGGCTTTCCAGATGTGTGTCTCGTGCCGATGCCATTTCCAGTGCCGGTACCACAGGTTAATTTATCCTCGACGGCTATGAGCTTGCCCACGGCACCCAATATTTTGATGGATTTTATGCCTGCTCAGAACATGCTGTCGTGGGAGGTTTTTTCGTGGGGTGATTTTGGGGTGGGGGTTGCCTGCGGAATGTGCATGGGACCCACAATACCGCTAACGGGTTCGTTTACCACCCTGCTAAATGCGATGCCGCTTCTGCGACTCTCGAGTATGAATTTGCAGAACTTAACCAACGCGCCTGGTTTCTCGGTTACACCCAGTCAATTTTCAGTTTTATGTTTAGCACCCTGACACAGCCTAGGGATAGCGTCGAGCGATTTGTCTCGCCACCACCCTTCTACTACTCACACCACGTACGCTAAACCTTTGACCTCAAGAGCAGACCGCCATGACTTTTTCTCGCCCGATCTTTTGGCGCCAGGGCATTTTCCTTCAGCCGCAACACTTTCAGTACAGCGATGAGTTTCATCATTCTGTCGCGACAAATCTTGTCAAACAGTTAAGGGGCAAACTCTACGGAGTAACACGCTGTGCCATTTCTGCTGATCGCTTGGCCTCGGGCGTACTTTCAGCTGACGAGTTTGCTGCAATCATGCCTGATGGCACTTGGCTCGAACTCGGCGAAAACGCCAAGCTACCCGATATGGATCTTAAGAATCTGCTCACACAAGACGGTAGCTATCGGGTTCATGTTGGCTTAATCAAGCTGACGCCGGCTGGGTCGAATATCGCGCACGACAACAACCCCGCACGTTATGAAGAAAACGTACAGGTTGAACTCGCGTCTGATCTGTACGAAGAGATGCCGCCGCTTGAGCTAGAACGGCTCTGGTATCGCCTACATTTTGTGCTTGAAAGCCAGTTAGACTCGATTAAAGGCCTCACCACAATACCGGTCGCTCAACTGATTCTTGAGGGCGGGGTCATTCGTTTGGATGACGCCTTCGCACCACCCGTGCTGAACCTCGATGCCTGCCCTGCTTTAGCAAAAAAGCTGGCCCAGTTGGTAGATCTTTTGGCAGCCAGAGCGAGTCAATTAAGTACCATGTCCAACGCCTGGCGTGAAGACGGTGAGTCAACTGAACTCTTGTGGCTACGAGACAGACTCATTCACGCAGAAATTGCCCAAGCGGTCGCTCAGCTCAAACATCGCGAACGGTTACTCACCGAACCCGCGAACATTTTCGAAGCGCTGTTGGTGTTCGTACACCGCTTGACTGCGATGGCAGGGATCTCGACGCCAGACTTACCGAGCTGGGATCACGACGATCCGTGGGGTGGCTTTGAGCGCCTTGGAGTGGTGATCGAGGCGCTTCTCGAACAATTGCGCAGTGGGCCCGATAGCGTTGCCGTATTTAAGGCGCGCGAAGGGTGGCATGAGGCGCAAATCCCGAGTGCCTCTCGCGTGGGTGAGCACCGTGTTTATCTGGTTGTGCAGCAAGTCAGCGAGACCGAACTATTGCAAACTGCCCCACCCAAACTTGCTGCACTGTCACGCATTGTCACGATTGTCAGTCGAGCATTACCGGGCGTTGCGATCGAGCGTTTACAACGTTTGCCCTATGGCTTGGGGGCTGGCAAAGATTCCGCAGTCTGGTTAGTCGACGTCAAAGACGCGCTTTGGCAAGAGGCATGTGACAACGGGACTGTTTGTTTGCACTGGCTCGGTCTGCCTAAGGCTGCAAGAGTATTGTTTGTTTTTTTTCGAGCTTAACTGTTTAGAGGTTCTCTTATGATCACGCTCAGGCTTTTATTTCTTATGTCGTTATTGTTGTGTGCGGGTTGTTCTTCGGTGAATTCGGCACTTGGGGGCAACAGCGAAAAAGACGCATTGGCTGAAGCAAAATACCCCTCTGATCCTCGTGGCGTCGTAATGAAAGTGCAATCATCACAGAATCTGAATCGTTACGCTGGTGTTCCACATACCGTGGCGATTGCCGTCATTCAAGGCAATAATCTGAAGGCAATTCGTAAACTCACGCAAAACACGGTCGAACTCGACAACCTGCTTTCGGGTAAGCCCGCGTCAGACCCGGCGATTGTTGGCGTCGATCGCTTGATTGTGCAACCCGATGCGGCCGACACGACCGTGATGGCCCGACGGGCCGATGCACAGGTTGTCATGGTATATGCCGGCTATTACAACGCGACACTTGAGCAGCGTACCCGCATGATTGAAGTACCGATCAACGTTTCGTCGAAGGGCATCCTTGTGTCAACGCATACGGCAAAACCGCTGCCAATGCATCTTTCTTTGGTCTTAGACGAAACAAATATCCAAAGCCTCGCGATTAGTACTCCCGATGAAAAAGCAATTTACCCGAGCGGAAACAATCCTGAGCTACAGGGTGAAAGAATACAACGTGATGTCAACAGCCTGAAGGTAATGCCCTTATGAACGATACTCAACGCTCTCGCTACGAAGCACGCGGACGTTTCTGCCAGCTCTTCACTGACTTTATCATTACTGTGCTGACGACGATCGACCGGCGACAGGGTAGCGCTGAGTCTGTGGCTCTTGCACTTGAAGCTGAGCTCGAGCGCATTCGACATTTTTGTTTAAGCAACAGGTTTCCGGCCGCCGAGGTCGACGAGGCGCTGTTTGGGGTGTGCGCTTGGGCAGACGAGATGTTGATGAACGCAGTATGGCCTGAGGTCGCCGAGCAGTGGGTCAAGGTACTTTTGCAACAGACGTTCTTTAAAACGAATCTAGCAGGCGAAGAGTTTTTTGTGCGGCTTGAACGTCTTTCGCATTCAGATAGCCTGGCTTACGACGTGTATGCCTTATGTTTAGCAAATGGTTTCAAAGGGAAGTTTGTTCAGAATTTGGCGATGGATGATTTAGATCACTTACGGCAAGAGACATTGAGTCGTAGTCTTATGCTCTCTGGCTTGAACGATGCAAACGGTCAAACGTTTGCCAGTATTAACAAGCTTGTACAACCCAAAAGCACACCACAGTCTTACTGGCGCGCAGCGGTGATTGTTATATCAACACTGCTCGCACTCAAAGTCTTAGACTGGATTCTGCAAGGGGTGTTGAGCTATCGGGTGTATGCGTTGATTGAGGGGTGGAAGTAATAACTCATTTTGCTCTCGCAAGGTATTTCCAACCGACTAGGCAACAAAGAATGAGCCTGCGTTCCTATCGCGCAGAACTCAAAGCAATGGACTCTGCCAATCATAAATTTGAGAACGGAGTTGAGCGGAGTTGAGATTGAATTTTGTGATCGGTTCACTGATCATCAATGATTAACTCGCTAGTATTTACACACATTTGAGCAAAAGCTCAAAACATAAGATAAAGTGCTCGGGCACAGGCTGACATGCCTCCGTAGACAAAACTACACCCCGTACTCACCTGAGACAAAGCATAATTGCCAGCTTGCATCGCAGCATTTCGCGCATCAGTGATCGAAGCACCACCGTTCAAAATATTGGTCTTAAAGCTCGCGAGCTCAAGTTTGGTAGAGTTGGGAGTAAATTTCACCTCTGCGATCGAATTGAAGCTGAACGCGGAGCCTACAATCCACTTCTCATCACTTCCAAAAACCAGTTTGGCAACGTTGCCATAAGTTACCGAAGATGTTGGGAGATAATTCAGACTGAGCACCGGCCCTAGATGCATGTTGAGTGATGCGCCACCGATCACATTACTGTTTAAACCTCCGACGAAAGTCGCCCGACCACCGCCCAAAGTGGTGGTAGACATCCCTGCTACATTACTAGTCACTGCCCCGAGATAAGAGGCGGTAGCCGCGCCTTCAACAACAGTGGAAGTGCTACCAAAAACCTTTGTAACGGAATTGCCATGAACTTCTGTATTGCTATCCCCTTTTGTTTCGATACTCGAGTCACCACTCGACTTAACTTTAGCGGAACCTTTCGCGTTAACGCTAAAATTCCCGCCGACCTTTATGACATAATCTTTTTCTACGCCTGTGAACATACTGTCTTCAACTATTTGATAGAGAATGCCTTGGGTGTATTGTCCAAGGTTGGTTGTTTTTCCATCGTTAGCAGCAGCAGCCCGTTCTACGAGTTCAGACAGGTGATTTTTCAGCCAATCCTGAAACGTATCAGTGAATTTCGCGAACACCTTTTCGGTGGCGCTGTCTAAGAGACTTTCCCATTGCTTGTCAGTAGACACCTTCCCTGATTTATAATTTGAAGTCATTTTTTTCCTTCCATTCATGTATTTGCAACAAAGCGCATGTTTGCGTTTTAGCCAGTCTGAAACTCAAGCGAACGCATATAGTTTCATGCAAGTTGCCTGCGTCGTATATCCCTTTTTTAGGGGGTTGCGTTCAAGGACTTTTCTTCGCTATTTTTTATTAGCACTAGTCACGACTCTCGTCGATAAATTACGTTGCTTGCGAACCCGGTGTTTGCCAGAAAAATTCTGCTGATAAAAGCTATCAATGCAATCCCATAAACGAGGTATATGCTGCCTGCCTCGCTCGAATAAAAATAGTACCTCCACCAGTCTCATCACCAGAGAGTTCCTGAAGTCATGCTTAAAAAAATACTTCGCGTGCTAGCGATCGTTTTTGTGTTGCTTGTTTTGCTGGCGATCGGCTGGGTGTGCCAGGCCTTCTTTGCCTGGCCGGCGGGTTCGATGTGGTTGTGGGTTTTGATACCCATAGCAGTATGGTTTAGCTTTGTCTTACTCAGACGGCAGTACATTACCTGGCGTGCCCGGCAGAGACTAAAAACCAAACGTGCTGTTGAACCACACGTCGCACCCGATGCAGATTGGGTGCGCGGTGTTCGAAAGTTTTTAACAAGTACCGACAGCACCTCAACAAGTGCCTTAGTCAAACATCCGATTCATTTTGTGCTTGGCATGAAGGGTTCTGGCAAAAGCACCTTGATCGACCATAGCGATATCGACCCGTTGATGGGTATCGCCATGCGCGCGCTGAATGACACGCCTTCGCAATCGTGCCGACTCGGCTTTCTCACCTCAGGGGTTGCTGTAGAGATCGGCAGTCGCCACGTCGATCCCGTGCGTGACGCGGTCGAACGTGATGAAACTTGGGAGCGCTTGTTAGCCAGTATTCGCACCGAGGTGACCGCCGAACAATGCACCTCGATTGTCGTGTGTCTCTCAGTGGCGACGCTAGGAGACGCGAGCGTCACGAACAGCCTGAACGGTATCGAGCTTATCAGAAGCCGTATATACGACCTCATGAGCATTGCCAAGCGCCGGCTGCCTGTGCATATTGTCTTGACGCATCTAGACCACTTAGACAGCTGTCAAGCGCTTCTGAATAAGTTGCCCACGCGCTTATTGGCGCAACCTGCAGGCTCGTTGCTGTCACTCGATCAAACGAGTCCCATCCAGCACTGCCGTGAAGCCTTTGCCGAAATTGTGCGCTATGTTCCTTGGTTAGGCACACGCGCAGACCAAGAGGGTCGTCAAGCCTCTACCGCTGCGCTGATGGCCAGTCGAGAATTGAACAGTTTACAAAACGACGTAGAAGACGTTGTAAGCGCGCTGTTTAGTCTGTCAACCTACCGTGAGGCACCGATCTTCAGAGGTTTGTTTTTATCGGGCCTCAGTCAAGGAGGTGACGGTGAAGGGACGGCCGGCAAGGTCAAAGCAAAATTGGCCTTCGGCGGGGGATTGTTCGAAGCAGTACTCAAGAGTGATCGGGCGTTTCAACCACTAATGAGCGTTGAAAGAACGCGTGAGCGTCGCACTGCTTTTGCTTGGGCCGGTTTTTTTGCAACGGTAACAATCTGCTGCGTTTGGATGCTTGCAGGCTTCAATCAACAACTTCAACAGTTCGACGGTGCGAGCCAACTGAAAGTCAACCATGTGAAATCAAGTGATCCGCTCAACACCCGGGTAAGTACTCTGCTGGCGAGCACCCCTCAAGTTGACTGGATTGTCTCGCATGATGACTCAAAATGGAGCTATCTGCTGCCCTATTCAAGCTCGCTCAGGCCGCTGACTGACTATCTCAAAACAAATTTTGTTGGCAACTTCAGGCGCTATCAAGACGAGATCTGGGATCCTAGATTTTGGGAGCTGTTTGAGCGCGTATCGCAGCAAGACCATGCGCTTGTGGCAGACTCGCTCGATTACCAAGCGTACCGCCTCAAACAACTTGAGGGAATCTTGAGTGGCATGGGGCTGAGCTGGGTATTGAATGTGCCGCATGATACGGTTAAAAACTTCTCGGTTTTAACGCCAGAGTTGAGTGAAGAACAAATGGGCAAACTCGCTCAATTAGAGTCTTTCTATAACTATTGGGATGACAAGGATCGTATCGTCGAGCGCATCAAAGACGCAAAAAACACATTGAAGCGCCTTGCAGAGCGTGACAAGTCGCTTTTTTGGTTAATCGCCTGGGCCAATCAGCTACCCAGCGTGTCTTCGGTTAACTTAACTGACTTCTGGCAACAATCGGCGGCACCGACCGAGACCTTTGTGCCTGCAGCATACACACAGAAAGGGCAGCAAGCGATCGAGCAGCTATTGAACAGACTTCGAGCGGTTGAGGTATTGAACGCGATTTATGAACCCAAACGAGAGGTGTTTTACAAAAACTACCACCTTAAACGCGAAGTCTCCTGGCGACATTTCACCAACCAGTTTTCTCAAGGACGTGATTTGCTGAGAACTGAGCGCGCTTGGCTAGAGACGCTGAGCACCTTGAATAATTTTCAGAGCCCCTACAGACAAGTTGAAAAAGTATTGTTGAGCGAGTTTCCTGTTGGCGGTGCCTTCAGTCGCCCAGACTGGGTCGCGACCATCGCGATGCTCAAAGCCACTCGAGAATTATCGCAATCAAGGTCTGTACTAACAGATGTGGCCGGTGCGATAGCAACAATTGAATCGTCTGTTTCTTTAGCCAAGAATCGGGCAATTGGCTCGGCATCATCGGGGCTCTCGCAAGATCAAAAAAATATCGAGAATGCCCACAAGTTGTACGCCTTGTATGACGACGCTTTTGCCAAGGCAGTTGGTGAAGCGTTAACCTCGCCAAGCAAAGCGGCAGCCATCGCCGCTGATTACAGCGCTGTTGGGCGCGACGCAACCGTCAAAGACTCGTCACTGCGTAACGCCGCCAACGCCTTGCAAAGGCTAGAGGTCTCGTTAGGAGGAAAAGTGCAGCCTTTCAATGAACCTGCTTGGAAGCTCGTGCAAGGCGAACTAGCACTCACCACACACTACGCCTACAGGCAGGCGGCGTGCAGCCTTCAGCGCGCTTGGGTCACGGATGTCCTGGGGCCTGAAAAACTCGTGGTCACAGACGTCGATGCATTCTCAAAGGTGTTTGGTGATCAAGGCGTGATGTGGCAGTACCTCAACACGACCGCCAAGCCATTTTTAGATCAAAATGCAACTGGCTACAGCCCAGTCGTCGTTGACGACTGGCAGCTGGCCTGGAACTCGAGTTTTATTGGTTTTCTAAACGGTGCCGCAGCTGAAAAACGCGCACGAGAGGCCGGCGTCAAGCGGCGCGAGATCACTCAAAAGCTCAATGAATCAAGAGGAGGCAATAGGCTTAAAGAAATTGATGCAAGACTTCAAGAAATTGATCAGAATCAGGCTAAATTTGCGCAAACGGTATTCAAGCTTGATATCGCTGCGCAGCCCGTCCATGCTAACCAGAGTGCTAAGATTCAACCGTATGGCGTTGCGCTCAATGTCAATTGCGCACAAGCACCTCAACGACTCACGCAGTTGAATTATTCAGGTGCGCAGACCTTCACTTGGACAGCATCCACCTGCGGCGATACGGAACTACAAATATTTGTAGAGAACATGACGCTTTCAATAAGGTGGGCGGGCGACCTAGGATTTGGTGAATTTCTAAAAACGTTTCGCAATGGGCTCGCACGCTTCGCGCCCGAGGATTTTCCGTTACAAAGTGAGCGGATCAAACAACTGGGTATTAGCAACATTTCAGTCATTTTTGAAATAAAGGGTGGGGATGCAGCACTTAGCGCGGTCAGAAAATCACAGGCTGAAACTGCTGAACGAACGACCTTAGTTGAGCAGAGGAGAGTGCGCGAGAAGGTTTTGGCTGAAGAGCAACAAAAAGGCCTGACAACACAACTTGCCAAACTCAGCAACGTTGGCCCGCAGTCAATCGTGCCCAAGCAAGCCGCCGTATGTACTTTCTAACCAATGTTGAGTGCCGTGACAAATGATCTGACGGCTCTTTTAGCTCCGATCTCTGACAGTGCGCCCGCCGGCGCGGACGTTACGCGCTCCGATGAGTTTGAACGGGTGAAGACAGAGATTGACACTCTGGCCGATCCGCTTTCGGGCCGCCAACCAGATTGGGCAAAAGTTGCGCAGACGGGTCAATTGATTCTCAGCACTCGGTCCAAAGACTTCATCGTGGCGGCACGCGTATGTGCTGCGTGGTGCGTGCTGTCAGAGCTTAAGGGGTTAGCTGACTCGGCCAAGCTGCTGACAGGGCTCGTTAACGCGTATTGGACGACCGGATTTCCGACGCTTAAACGGATTCGTGGCCGACGAAATGCTATTGCCTGGTGGCTAGAAAGAGTCACGACGTGGTTTGACGCCGTCGTCCTTAAACCGGTTGAGCCTGAGTTTTATCAAACACTGTTGGCTGTTTTACAAGAAACCGACGCAGTATTGTCTCGGGCAGATCCAGAGGCGCCGTTACTGCGAAGTCTGATCGAGAGAGCGTCGAAACTCGATGTCATCGCGCCGCCCCCAATCGAACCTTTACTCGAGGCTGGCTCTGCAGAGCAAATACAGGCGTCGGGCTCAGGCGCTGACGACACCTATAAAAGCTCGGGTCAAACACGCTCGCAGTCAGGCCCAACCTCATTAGCGAACGGTTCGCACTCGCACCGCACAGATGCGAGTCAAGTCGCATCGTTCGGCGGGTCTGGTCCACAGCTGGGTAACTTGACAAGCGTTGGTAATATTGACGATTTCAAAGACGTCATGTCGCCAGTGATCCAATATTTAGGTGAGGCAGGTCAAAAGCTTCTTGCACTGCAGGCATTTAACCCCATGGGCATTCAACTTACTAGATTCGGTGCGCGGGGCACACTACTAGACCTGCCCGAGGCACATGGATCGGTGACTCGCCTGCCCCCACCTGCTGCAGTTGAGGTATCGACTTTAGCCACGATTCAGGCTTCGGGCAATGCAGAAGGTCTCATCGGCTTTTGCGAGGGTAGACTAGCTCGTTATCCGTTTTGGCTCGACCTCGATCGCCATTCGTCTCAGGCGTACGCTAGCCTCGGGGTCAAGGCGGCAACAATGAGACAAAAGGTGGTGGATGAAGCACTGAGCTTTGTACAGCGCCTCGAGGGCGTTGAGTTACTCATGTTTTCAAACAACATGCCATTTGCAGACAACGAAACCCGCACCTGGTTAAAGTCCTGCCAAAGCGAACGGTCTAGCGGTCAAAACACAGACGCGTTTGGTAGGGTGCATCACGAAGCGATGCAAACATTCAATGCAGGCTCTGCAGAGGCTGCGGTAAATATCCTACAAACCCACGCATCGAACACTGCATCGGGTCGTGATCAGTTTCGTGCCAAGCTTGCAATCGCCGAACTTGCGGGCTCAATGCGAAAAGAGACCGATATGCGACCCCTTGTTGCACACTTGTTAAGCGATTGCCAACGCTTCTCACTCGCCGACTGGGATCCTGAACTGACACTAGAGGCTTGGCGGCTGAAGTTGCGCGCGGCTCGTCACGCCATGACACTGGCAGTCAACAAGCAAGTGCCATCCCGCCTCGTGATGTTAGAGGCAGAAATTGCAGAGGCCTTGATGCAAATCTCAATTATTGATATGCAAGAAGCTATCCGTTTGTCTTGAAAAGTCTGGATCGACTAAAAAATTAATTTTTTGACACAAACCGCGATAGAGTTCAAGCCATCGTTGACTGCAACCCTTTGTTAAGTCGCAGCCAAATCTGTCCTTCAGTGGGTCAGATTTGACTGCAAATTAACAAGCGCTCAACTTACGCGTCAGAGCGCGACATCCGCTTGCGCTCGTTCTCTGTGAGATAACGCTTGCGAATCCGAATGCTCTTTGGTGTCACTTCAACCAACTCATCATCGCTGATGAACTCGACTGCGTATTCAAGCGTGCAATCGACCGGGGTGACTAAGCGCACGGCCTCGTCGGTACCGGATGAGCGAACGTTCGTGAGCTGTTTGCCGCGAATCGGGTTCACCACCAAATCGTTGTCGCGGCTATGAATGCCGATCACCATGCCTTCGTAGACTGGGTCGTTGTGCGACACAAACATACGACCACGATCTTGAAGTTTCCAGATCGAATAGGCCACTGCCTCGCCATCGTACTGGCTGATCAACACGCCGTTATGACGCTCTCCGAGCAATCCATCTTTGACTGGGCCGTAGGCATCAAAGGTGTGACTCATCAAGCCATTACCGCGCGTCATCGTCATGAACTCGCCCTGAAATCCAATCAAGCCGCGTGCTGGTACGCGATACTCAAGGCGCGTGCGCCCTTTACCATCGCTGACCATATCTAACAGTTCGGCTTTACGACGACCGAGCTCTTCCATCACGACGCCTTGGGTATTGTCTTCAAGGTCGATCGTCAGGTTTTCATAGGGCTCTGTCTTGACGCCGTCTTCTTCATGAAACACCACGCGTGGTCGCGAAACCGCCATTTCATAGCCTTCGCGGCGCATCGTTTCAATCAAAATCGTCAGATGCAACTCACCGCGGCCAGACACCTCAAACACGGTGTCATCGTCAGTTTCTTTGAAACGCAACGCCATGTTGGATTTAATCTCGCGCTCAAGACGCTCGCGCAGCTGACGGCTCGTAACAAACTTGCCTTCACGACCAGCCAAGGGGCTGGTGTTAACCATAAAGTTCATGGTGAGTGTAGGCTCGTCGATTTTCAACAGAGGCAAGCCGACTGGGCTGTCTGGTGAACAAAGCGTCGTGCCGATCGCAATATCTTCGATACCGTTCATCAACACGATATCGCCTGCAATCGCGCTGTCTACGATCTCGCGCTCAAGGCCCTTAAACTTCAGCACTTGATTGACACGGCCCTTAAAAGGCACGCCATCGGGCCCGTTAAGGCAAACCACTTCCATACCCGTTTTAATGCGACCTTGCCGAATACGCCCGATACCGATTTTGCCCACATAGGTGCTGTAATCGATTGACGAGATTTGAAACTGCAACGGCGCTTCTGGATCATCGTCGCGCATGGGTACGTATTTCAAGACGGCATCAAACAAGGGGCGCATATCACCCTCGCGCACATCGGGGCTCATGCCTGAAAAACCATTCAAGCCAGAGGCATACACCACCGGAAAATCCAACTGCTCTTCGGTCGCGCCCAATTTATCAAACAGCTCGAAGGTCGCGTTGATCACGTAATCAATCCGCGCGCCTGGACGATCGACTTTATTGACAACGACGATGGGCTTTAAGCCTAAGGCCAACGCTTTTTTGGTCACAAAGCGTGTCTGCGGCATTGGGCCCTCAACTGCGTCAACCAACAGCAACACACCGTCTACCATTGAGAGTACGCGCTCAACCTCGCCACCAAAGTCAGCATGCCCGGGGGTGTCGACAATATTGATGTGTGTACCGTCGTATTCAACCGCACAGTTCTTTGAAAGAATCGTGATGCCACGTTCTTTTTCAAGATCGTTTGAATCCATGACACGTTCGGTCATTTTTTCGTTTGAGCGAAAAGTGCCCGATTGACGCAGAAGTTGGTCAACCAATGTTGTTTTGCCGTGGTCAACGTGGGCGATGATGGCAACGTTACGCAATGCGCGTGACATACAAATCCTTTAATGAGCCTGCACAGGCTCAATGCCTGCCGGTAATTCGTGAATAGAACCGGGTGTAATCACACTCGGCGAAACTGCGGTTTTTGCTGCCGGAACAAGCCCAGCAGGTAAATCACTCATGGCAATGAGATGCGACTCAGGGTCGGTCATTGTTTGTAGCGTTTCAAGCTCTACGGCACCTTCAAGTAAAAACGGGCCAACCTGCGTGCGTCGTAATGCTGACAAGTGCCCATAACAGCCCAAAGCACGACCAATATCTAGTGCAAGCGTTCGGATGTAAGTGCCTTTTGTACAGTGCACCTGAACTTGCGCCGACAACGGTGAAAATGCTAGCAGATCAATGTTACGAATCGTAATTTCACGCGGTTCGCGCTCAAGCACGATGCCCTGGCGCGCATATTCATATAGAGGTTTACCGTCGCGTTTAAGCGCAGAGATCATCGGCGGGATTTGCATTTGTGTACCCAGAAACGTCTGCAAGACTGCTTCTAGAGCCTCTAAGGTGATCCCAGCAAAGCCCTCGGCCGCTTGGTTCACCACCACCCCGGTTAAATCACCCGAGTCGGTCTCTTGACCAAACGCGATCGTTGCTAAGTAACCTTTATCGGCGCTTAACATCGCGCCAGAAATCTTGGTCGCACGACCCATGCAGCACACCAACAAACCTGTCGCAAATGGGTCAAGAGTGCCCGTATGCCCGGCCTTCTGGGCGTCGAGCGCCCGTTTGGCGCCCTGCAAGGCGTGATTACTAGACAAACCCACTGGCTTATCTAGCAACAAGACTCCATCGAGCACACGCCCGTGTCGTTTAGCCATCGTCAGATTCCAAAATGAGACGATAGCCTTACGGCTTGTCTTCAGGCTCGTCAGGGACACCCGCATACTGACCTGGCATATTTGCCAGATCAATCAGAGCTGACATCGCAATGCCACGCTTGAGCTGAGGGTCATGAAAAAATCGCAAATTCGGAACCGTATGAATATGCAGCAGCTTGTATAACTGAGAATAAAACCAACCTGCCTTTTCATTTAAGAGCTTGGCAGCCACTTCGGGCTCGGCACCTAGCACTGTGAAATAGACTTTTGCGTGAGCGTAATCCGCTGTCAACTCAATGCCAGACAACGTGATCAAACCCGCGCGACTCATATCGATTTCGCGTTGAATAATAATGGCCAGATCTTTTTGAATCTGATCAGCGAGGCGTAAATTACGACCCGGCGCGGTTTTCTGTTTATGACGTGTCATTCAGGCAATCAAAGTGAACGGGCCACTTCTCTGATTTCAAAGATCTCAAGCTGGTCGCCGACCTGGAGGTCGTTGTTGCCACGCAAGGTGATCCCGCAATCAAAGCCAGACTTCACTTCTTTGGCATCGTCTTTGAATCGACGTAAAGAATCAAGCCAGCCTGTCCAATGCACCACGTTATTACGTAACAAACGCACTTGCGAATCGCGACGCACCACGCCATCGACCACCATACAACCAGCGACCGTACCAATACGAGAGATCGTGTATACCTCACGAATATCGACCAAGCCAATAATTTCTTCGCGTTTTTCTGGCGCAAGCATGCCCGACATCGCTGCCTTGATCTCGTCGACCGCGTCATAAATGATGTTGTAGTAACGAATGTCAACGCCATTCGATTCAGCTAGCTTTTTAGTACTTGCATCGGCGCGTACGTTAAAGCCAATCAACACAGCGCCCGAGGCAATCGCCAGGTTCACGTCACTCTCAGAGATGCTACCCACCGCGGCATGAACCACTTGAACACGCACTTCATCGGTAGAGAGTTTGACCAGCGACGTGACGAGGGCTTCTTGCGAACCTTGTACATCGGTCTTGACGATAAGTGACAGATTCTGTGAACCCTCGGTCGCGTTGTCAAACATAGACTCGAGCTTAGCGGCTTGCTGACGCGCCAGTTTGACGTCACGAAACTTACCCTGACGAAACAGTGCGATCTCACGGGCGCGACGCTCGTCGGCCAACGTCATGAGCTCGTCACCCGCAACAGGCACCTCTGTGAGGCCTTGAATCTCAACTGGCATCGAAGGGCCTGCCGATTGGATGGGTTTACCATTCTCGTCAAGCATGGCACGCACGCGGCCGTAGCTTGAGCCTGCCAACACCACATCACCACGACGCAGGGTGCCACTTTGAACCAGAATCGTTGCAACCGGGCCGCGACCTTTATCAAGACGCGCTTCAATGACAAGCCCTTTTGCGGGCGCCTCAATTGCGGCTTTCAACTCAAGCACTTCGGCCTGCAACAACACGTTTTCTAACAAATCGTCAATACCTTGCCCAGTTTTAGCGGACACAGAAATGAAGGGCACATCGCCGCCATATTCTTCAGGTACGACTTGCTCAACGACGAGCTCTTGCTTGACACGCTCGGCATTGGCTTCGGGTTTGTCAATTTTATTGACTGCCACCACCAACGGCACACCTGCTGCCTTGGCGTGATGAATCGCTTCTTTCGTTTGTGGCATGACACCATCATCGGCAGCAACCACTAAAATCACAATATCAGTTGCCTTCGCACCACGAGCACGCATCGCAGTAAACGCTTCATGGCCTGGAGTATCCAAGAACGTCACCATGCCGCGCTCAGTTTGCACGTGATAGGCGCCAATGTGTTGCGTAATACCACCGGCCTCACCAGAGGCGACTTTGGCACGACGAATGTAATCGAGCAGAGATGTTTTACCGTGGTCGACGTGACCCATGACGGTTACGACAGGCGCACGAGGAGAGAGGACCACATCAGTGTGTGGAGCATCTTTATCAAGGAACGCCTCGGGATCATCTAATTTGGCAGCAATTGCGTTGTGACCAAGCTCTTGCACCACGATCATGGCGGTTTCTTGATCAAGCACTTGGTTAATCGTCACCATCTGACCAAGCTGCATTAGGTGCTTAATGACCTCGCCGGCTTTAACAGACATCTTGTGCGCCAGATCGGCCACGCTAATCGTTTCGGGCACGTGAATTTCGCGCGCAATGAATTCAATTGGTGCTGGTTCGCGTTGCTCTTGAGTCTGGTTATTTGAACCACGACCACCTTTTTTACCGCCCGACTTACTTTTACCGCCAGCACGCCACCCGTCACGGCCCGGTGCTGCTGGGGCATCACGTTTTTCGGCGGGTTTCTTGCGCGAGGCGTCATCTGACCAGGTCGAGGCAATTTGCCCAGATTTCAAAACTTTTTTGCCAGCAGCGTCGGTGCCTTCTTTTTTCGCCGCTTTGGCAGGCGCGCCGGCAGGCTTGTGCAAGGTGCCTGATAAGGCAGCTGCAGCTGCAGCCGCATCAGGTTCTGGTGGCTTGACGACTTTGCGCGGCCGATTCAGCATCTCGCGCAAGGCGGCTGCTTCGGCTTCTGAGGCGCGACGGGCTTCGTCACGCACAGCGCCCTCTACGGCCACATGCGCGGGTGCGACTGCACGACCACGCATAGGCCTAAATACCTTAGGCGAAGTGGTGTCTGCTGGCGCCTGAACACCAGTGTTCGCGTTGTCGGCAGGGGCATCAGGCGTCTGTGCAAGTGCGTCAACCGCAGGAGAAGCCGCCTCGGGTGAGGCAGCAACTAAAGCTGTCGGCTCAACATCAGGCGTAGTCACGGGCTCAACTGGCACAGCCACTGCGACAGGAGGAGTCGCCTGAGCGCCCACGTCCGATGCTATTTCGGCGGCAGGCTCTGGTTGCGCCTGCACCTCAGAGGTGGCAGGAACAGGGGTCTCAGCCGCTTGTGGCTGCGAAGGTGTAATGACTTGGCCCTCATCAGCTGAAGCTGACACGGCATCGGGCACTGGCACTTCAGGCGCTTGGGCTTCAGGAGCTTGGACTTCAGCGCTTGACTGTGACTCTAACTGCTCGGTCGGTGCTGCCACAGCATCGGCTGTTACCGGCATGTCACTTGCTGCGGGTGCAGAAACCGGAGTTGCAACCTCTGCGCCTTCGGCGACGGGGGCTTCGCCAATCTCAGCGGCGTCACGTTTGACGAAGGTACGTTTTTTACGAACCTCAACTTGAATCGTGCGCGAGCGACCAGCCCCGTCGGCCTGACGAATCTCAGACGTCTTGCGACGGGTTAACGTGATCTTGGTGCCTTCAGTTGCGCCGTGCGACCGACGCAAGGATTCGAGCAATTTGGCCTTGTCGCTTTCAGTGACACTGGCATCCACCGAAGTTAGGTTCACACCTGCTTCACGCAGTTGTTCTAACAACACGTTGGATGGCATTTTCAGTTCAATGGCGAACTGGGCGACTGTGATACTCGACATTAGGCTCTCTCTTACCTTTTTACAGCGTTACAACTTCAAGCGAAGACAGCAACTAACAATAACTGCTCTTCATACCAACTACTATGACTGCTCGTCAAACCAATGCGCGCGTGCGGCCATAATGAACTGGCTAGAGGTCGCCTCATCGAGTCCGGCCATCTCGACGAGTTCGTCGGTTGCAAGTTCAGCAAGCTCATCGCGCGTATTGATGCCGCCTGCAGCAAGTTTGCTTAACAGTTCAGGCGACATGCCTTCGAGCGTCACCAAATCTTGCGCGGTTTCGACACGCTCTTCTTGCGCGATCGCTTCGGTCAACAAAGCGTTACGTGCCCGCGTACGCAAGGCTTGAATCGTGTCTTCATCAAACGATTCAATCTCAAGCAACTCTTGCATGGGCACATACGCGATTTCTTCTAGCCCGGTAAAACCTTCATCGATCAGAATATCGGCAACTTCTTCGTCGACATCTAAACGGCTCATGAACGTAGAACGCAACTGAGCGCGCTCTTGTTCTTGACGATTTTGACTTTCTTCGGGAGTCATGATGTTGATCTGCCAGCCCGTCAACTCAGAGGCAAGGCGAACGTTTTGCCCTTTCGAGCCAATTGCTTTTGGAAGGTTCTCTTCGTCCACAACAACATCCATGGCATGACGATCTTCGTCAACCACGATCGATTCGACGTTAGCCGGCGCCAAAGCACCGATCACGAACTCAGCCGGATCTTCAGACCATAAGACGATATCAACTTGCTCGCCACCGAGTTCGTTACGAACGGCAGTCACGCGTGAACCGCGCATACCGACGCAAGTACCGATTGGATCAATACGCTTGTCGTATGCCACAACCGCAATTTTGGCGCGAACACCCGGATCGCGAGCCGCACCTTTAATTTCGAGCAAACCTTGTTCGATTTCAGGGACTTCGTTTTCGAAGAGTTGGCGGATGAAGTCAGGCGCGCTGCGCGACAAAATCACCTGCTGTCCACGTGCCGTACGATCAACTTTCAACACCCAGGCCCGAACCCGATCACCCACCCGAAGGTTTTCTTTGGGAATCATTTCGCTGCGTGGCATGCGCGCTTCGATTTTGCCGGTTTCGACGATCAGATCGCCCTTATCCATGCGTTTGATCGAGCCTGAAATAATTGTTTCGCCGCGGTCGAGAAAATCATCCAAGATTTGCTCGCGCTCGGCATCGCGAATACGTTGCAGGATGGCCTGCTTTGCAGCCTGCGCACCAATGCGCCCAAACTCAAGGGGCTCAAGCGCTTCTTCGATGTATTCACCGACTTCGATATCAGCAACGACCTCTTGAGCATCAGACAGCATCTCTTGCTGATCGGGCTCTTGGAGACCTGCTTCATCAGGCACGACGAGCCAACGCCGGTACCCTTCGTGATCACCCGAGGTTCGATCAACTGACACGCGGATATCAGCGTCTTCTTTGAAGCGCTTTTTCATGGCAGAAGCCAGCGCACCCTCGAGAGCGTCAAACACCACATCACGTGGCACGTTTTTTTCACGCGCCAATGCATCTACCAACAGAAGAATTTCGCGACTCATCGCTTTTTGCCCTTGAAATCCAGAACTGGTTCTAACTTGGCGCGCTCAACATCAGAAAACATGAACGTGACACGTCGAACTTCGCCCTTTTTTGCCTCAAACTCGATACCGAAGTGTTTAACCACCCCAACGGAACCTACTGCCTCAGTTACCACTTCAGCGGCAACTAACACACCCAAAAAAACTTTTTGCCCTTCAACCGCCTGCCTGAGCTTGACCTCGACACGTTCACCAAGAAAGCGCTCAAAATCAGCTTCTGTCTTTAACGGCCTGTCTACGCCTGGAGAGCCAACTTCAAGTCTGCGGTAGTCGATATTCTCGACTTCGTATACCCGCGACAGTTGGCGTGAAACTTGCTCACAGTCTTCAACACGTACACCGTCAGGCCGATCAATCGTGACGCGCAACAAACCAAGCGCTGCCCTTTCGACATCGACGAGTTCGATATCCATTGAGGCTAGAGACTGCTGCGTAAGAGTAAAGAGATCAGCCATACATTCAAAAAAAATGGGCTGCAAAACAGCCCATTAACAACATTTGCCCTGCACCTTGCGGCTAACGACTCGCTGACATTGACCCAGTGACAAAATGACTTTGACGCACTTCACGCAAGCCTTGCACACAAACCACCGGATAACGCCACAGCCTTAGCAGAACACCGCCAAGCGCAAAACCACTTATATTAGCCCTGCATTCTAGCATGAATTTGGAAAAATGTCTTGCTATACCAACGATTTACGCAAGAATGAGGGCTCAGCCGTGACTCGAGGGTGGCTTAGCGGTCGCCTCGCGAAGACTTTGTAAAGCCCAAACGTGACTCGTGCGCTGCCGCACCTTTGGGCTGCCAATCATCCCCCCGAGGCGCTGAGCGTGGCTTGCCTGAACTGTTGGCATTGCCGTTGCCGGCACCACCCTGAGGGCGACCACCACCCGGCTTGCCAGGCCCACGGCCGCGCGGTGGTGCACCGGTACGCCCCCCTGGCGCGCCCGGAGCGCCAGCCGGACCGCCAGGCGTACGCGCGCGACGCGGAGCACCTTCTGGTCGCATACCAGCTTGCCCGTTCGGGTCAAAGCTTTGCCCCGCTGCTGGGCCTCTGGGTGGCCGTGAGTCAGGCCGCCCCTCTTGGCGCGATCTACCCGCACCGCCCTCTAGCCCAGCATCTGGGCGGGCAGGACGAGGCCCGCGCCCCGCCCCTTTACCAACACCACTCTTCGAGCCACCCGTTCGAGCGGCGCCAGCAGGGCCTCGCCCACCAGCGGCTCCGGGTTTACCGCGCCCGCCTCGAGCCGCGCCTTGACCGCCAGGATGCCCGTTTGCAAAGCCTCCGCCTACAGTCAACACCGTTGGCGCTGACTCAGTGGGGTGAGCAAAAGCCGCTGGCTTGCCCGAACGGCCTCCTTGTATATTGCCGCGCCGCCCAACTCGGGCGCCATGGGTCCCATTTTGATCAAGAGTGCCAAAACCAGGCGGGAAAGCGCTCTCATGAGACACAGGCTGGCGCGGGGCGGGCGAGCGCCCGTCACCCGACGCGTCGTCGTCGGGCAA
>JAIPCU010000004.1 GCA_021738045.1 Candidatus Methylopumilus sp.
CAACTGAGTGTTTAAAACGAGTACCACTTGATCAAAGGATTCGTCTGCTTGGAGTGCGTGCTGGAAGCCTACGACCGGTACAGGCGGCCGAGTACGTCGATCGGGCAGTGCAGCCAAGTCTGCCTTTTGAGTTTGAGTGGCGTAACGGCTCACAGCACCGGACAAAACAGCGATATATTCTCATTTGGATATAAGTCAGTGAGTTATCACTAAAATACTCCGCGTAAACTGAGTTGAGTGTATTAACATCATTCGTTATGCCCTACCGTTTTCAAGCGATCGTTTTCAAGCGGTCGTTTTTCAGACTCAAGGATATTAAACATGACCAATTTTGCAGATTTAGATCTGGTGGGTGTTGCTCAAGGCATTGCCGCTAAAAAATTTAGCTCGCAAGAGATTACGGCTTGGTCCTTAAAGCGCCTTGACACCATCGGTCGCACCTTCAACGCAGTCTTTCGTATTGACCACGAGCAAGCGCTGGCACGCGCAAAAGCGCTAGACACGCAGCAGGCGCGAGGTGATACACTCGCCCCTTTGCACGGCGTACCACTTGCCCATAAAGATTTGCTTGAAGTGGCTGGCCTTGAAATGCATGTGGGCTCAAAGATTCTGCAAGGCAATATCGCCACAAATAATGCATGGGCGATCGACACGCTTAACACCGCAGGGCAGGTCAATTTAGGTGCACTGCATATGGCCGAGTTCGCCATGAGCCCCACTGGCTTTAACGCGCACTATGGCCACGGGCTAAACCCTTGGAACCCGGCGTACGCCTGCGGCGGATCATCGAGCGGTTCGGGGATTGCGGTGGCTGCTCGCTTGATCTTTGGTTCACTCGGTAGCGACACCGGAGGCTCGATCAGGAACCCTGCTGCAATGTGCGGCGTCACCGGCATCAAACCCACTGCAGGGCGTGTCAGCTTTGCTGGAGTATTTCCGTTATCGCACACGCTGGATTGCGTCGGCCCCTTAGCACAAACGGCACAAGACTGTGCTCGCCTCCTGACGCACATCAGCAGCCCAAACGCCGCTGATCCGTGGTGCACGCAACGTGCGAATGAAGATTACGAAGCGACCTTAGATGGCAACATCAAAGGTCTGCGCATCGGCGTGCCCCAGTCCTATTACCGCGAAAATCTTGACCCTGAGGTCGCACAGGCTTTGCAAGCTAGCCTAGATGTTTTAAAGGCACGAGGCGCGGTGCTAGTCGATGTTCAGGTACCCGATATGGCAAGCATCCATAAGATGGCAGCGATCGTTCTCACCGTTGAAGCGGCCACAGTGCATCACCGTTGGATGCAAACGCGCCGCGACGAATACGGTTCACAAGTACTCGCACGCACAGCCCCGGGCTTCACGCACAGTGGGATCACCTATCGCGAAGCACTTGACGCTCGGCAGGGCTTGATTCAAGCCTATCTTGACACCTGCTTTGCGAACTGTGATGTTGTGCATATCCCCACGTTAATGGTGCAAACACCCTCGATCGCAGCCACCACAACCGGCACGCTTGACGAGGTTTTGCAATCCATCAGTGGGTTCACTTACTCGAGTCGTGCCATTAATTATTTAGGGTTTCCGTCAATGAGCGTGCCAGCTGGGCTTTCAAGTACCAACATGCCACTGGCGTTTCAATTGGTGGGTCGCCACTTTGAAGAAGCTAAACTGCTTAAAGTTGCGGATGCCTTTCAACGAGATACCGCTTGGCATCGCCAACAGCCCGCAAAATGAAAATCATTCCTACAGAGCACATACTCGGTGCACAAGTGCAAGGGCTAGAGCTCAGCCGTACACTCACCGATACCGAATTTAATACCTTGGTACTTGCGCTTGGCAATCACGGTGTTTTAGAATTTCCGAAGCAAACACTGACGACTGCACAACTCAAAGCCTTTAGCCAACGCTTTGGCGAACTGTATATCAGCCCAGGCGGGCGCGCGCAGGCCGAGGGGTTTCCTGAGGTCATGATCTTGTCGAACATGATGCAAGACGGCAAACCTTTGGGCCTGAGTGACGCAGGGCAATCGTGGCACACTGATATGTCTTACTCAAACATGATCGCGTTTGCTAATGTGTTGCACGGCACCGTTATCCCGCAACGCGAGGGCAAGCCTTTAGGTGCCACACAGTTTCGCAATACCCAAGCCGTATACAACGATATCCCCCAAGAGTTGAAAGAACGACTCGCCCACACAACGATCACCCATGACTTCAATAAGTTTTGGGACATGATGCGCACTCGCCCAAGTAGCACCCGCCCTGCGCTCAGTGACGAAGAAAAAAGCAAACGCCCTCCGGCCACCCACCCCACTTTCTTAACCCACCCGATCTCGCAAAAAAAAGTGCTGTACGCCAATCCCGGCTATGCCATGAAAATCAACGAACTCAGCGAGCAAGAGAGTGGCGAGATTCTCAACTATCTTTTTGAATTGCAAATGCAAGACAAGTATCTTTACACCTACCGCTGGAAGAAAGATTCGCTGTTGATGTGGGATAACATCGGCACGATGCACAATGCGGTCGCCGACTACGGCCCCGACGAACACCGTTACATCAGACGCTGTCAGGTCATGGCCACGCATTTTTATGGCGAGCAAGGTACGGGCGCACCAATATTTTTCAAGGCAGCCTGATCTCGAAAAAACGCTAGAAGCGCACTCGTTGCATTTTGTGGATGGCCTTCTTAAAAGATGCCTCTAAAGCTTAGCCCCCGGTACGAACTGCCGGTCAGATCAAACAATCTTTTTATCGACTGTTGAACGCTTAACTCATTTTTACCTTGGATCGCGCATGCCCCTTTCACTGATTGCAAGACAGGTTACGTCTTGTCTGATCCTAAGCCTCTTGGCTGTGCCCTGCTTTGCCCAAACGACAACCACCGCGAACTACCCCACGCGGGCGTTGCGTTTGCTCATCGCTTACACCCCGGGTGGTGCTACCGACATTGTTGGGCGCTTGCTTGCACAAGAACTTTCGCTACAACTTGGGCAAACAGTCGTCGTTGAAAATCGTGCGGGTGGTGGCACGCTCTTGGCGACCGAGGCGTTGCGCAAAGCAGCACCCGATGGGTATACCCTTCTGTTTGGCACGAACGCGTTCGTGATCACACCACTGCTACACGACACCCCAACGTACGATCCCGTCAAAGATTTTGAGCCGATTGCTTTGACAACAATCCAGCCTTTGGGGTTGTTAGTGGCTCCGCAAACACAACTCAACACCACTGAAAAGTTGATTGCTTACGCGAAGCAACATCCAGACAAAATTAACTTTGCCTCGTCTGGCAACGGTACTGCACAACATCTTGCCGGCGAAGCATTTCGAGTTGCTGCCAATATTGACATCATGCACGTCGCCTACAAAGGGGCGAGCCCTGCCCTCATCGATTTGCTAGCGGGTCGCGTCGACATGATGTTTACGTCGTTGGTCGGCAATATGGATCACGTCAAAGACGGCCGACTGCTATTGCTCGCTACGACCGGCAGCAAACCCACACAAGCCACACCCACGATACCCACTGTGGCGCAGGCTGGCTTGACGGGGTTTGAAGCCTACACCTGGCAGGGCGTGATCGCACCGGGCGGCACGCCTGCGCCAATCACTGCGCGACTTAATAGCGCAGTGCTGAAAGCGGCACAAGCGCCCAAGATTGTCGAAACCCTGGCGGCGCAAGGCATGGAGGTCAAAACCTCAACGCCCGAGGAGATGCGAGCACTGTGGGTGAATTATACGGCGCGATACAAAACTCTTTTGCAACGCACCAAAACCAATCTTCAATAGGCAAACATTGGCATAAGTTTTTAGCCTATGATTGCTGCACCTACACGGAGACCATATGGCAACCTTTACTTCAAAACGTTTTACTCAGCTCACCATCGATACTGTTGCGCCCGAAGCGCGCGACCTCGCGGGTGACATCTTAAAGATTTCGAGCGTTGGGCTCGCCGGCCCCTACAACGTCATGTTGCGCAGCCCAGTGTTTGCCGATCGCATGAAAAAAATGCTCGACTATCTGCGCTGGAACTCTTCAATCCCAATGCGCTTAAGCGAGTTGGCGATTTTGATTCAAGCCCGTATCTGGACCTCACAAGTTGAATGGCATGCCCATTACCCTATCGCCTTGCGCGAAGGCTTGCCAGCACATGTTGCCGACGATATCAAAGCAGGGATTCGTCCGCGTAACATGCAACCAGACGAAGCTGCTGTCTACGACGTTTGCACCACCATGACAAAGAATCATGAAATCAGCGATGAGCTGTTTAACAGTGCGAAAGCCATCTTAGGTGAACAGCAAATCGTAGACGTGATTGCCGTGACCGGTACCTATGTCACCATCGCAATGCTGCTCAGCTTAGGCGAAGAGCCCGTACCTGTCGGCAAGCCTTTACCCTTCCCTGAAAAAGCGCGTTCGGCTTAACCCGAACAAGCACGGATTGCAGCATAACCGGCCAAGACAAAGAACCGTCTTGGCTGACCGTGTGCCAAACCGAGTCATACACCTTGTGTATTTACCTTGATCGAAAACGAGATGGCGCGGTGATCAAAGCCTGTCGAAGCAAGGGCGACTGACTCGACTAATACGCGTATTTTTTAACCTGCGCCTCGTCCCAGTCAATTCCTGAACCGGGTTCGTTGCGCAGCACGGCTTGGCCCGCCACAATCTCAAGCGGGGTTTTTAAAATTGGGTTAGCCCAATCGACATATTCAAGCCAATGCGCAGTGGGTGTCACACACATTAGGTGTGCGCTAACCTCTGGAAACAAATGAGTCGACATCGGTAAGGCTGCAGCGTCAGCGATTGCAGCGGCCCGCAGCCAGCCTGATACTCCACCAATGCGCTCTAGGTCAGGCATGACATAGTCACTTGCCTGTGCAGCGATGGCACGCGACATATCGCGCGAGCCCCAGTAATTTTCACCAATCTGCACTGGAGTTTTCAACGCAGCCGCCACGCGCGCGCAACCTGCGTGATCATCCGCCCGCACGGGCTCTTCGATCCAGGTTAAACCCAAGTCATCTAGCGCATGACCTCGACGAATCGCCTCAGAGGGGTCTAAGCCTTGGTTGTAATCGGTCATCAGCCGAACGCCAACCGGCAAGGCACTTTGCACCGCTTTGACGGCCGCGACATCATCGTTTAAGTCAGCGTAACCCAATCGCAACTTCATGCCAGTGAAGCCACCTGCGAGTAATTCGTTCGACTCGCGCGCCAAGGCTGCTAACTCAGCGCGTTGCCCCGTCAGCCCTAAACCGCAACTGTTGTAGGCAGTCACAGGCTTGAGTTGCCCGCCTAACAGGCAAGCCAAGGGTTGGTTGGCCTGGATGGCAAGTGCATCCCAAACCGCCATGTCGATCCCTGAGATGGCCATACCGACTAAGCCGACCGCTCCGAGCAGCGTGAAGCGCTGCGTCAGCAGACGTTCTATTTCGAACGGCACCAAGGGTTGCCCCACCAGCAGGCTCGCCATATCGTCAATTAGAGCAACTTGTGCCTTGAGTGCAAGTGGCGTAACGGCAAACAAATAACTACGCCCCACCACCCCCTCAGAGGTTGTGAGGTCAAGCAACACCATCGGCGCTTGACTGACGGCTCCGGTCGAGGTTTGCAATGGCCGTTTGATGGGCGCAAAGACTGCTCGTGCCGTGAGTGAATGAATAGTCGTCATTGCTTCGCCTCCGATGGAAAGACTGCAGATTATTTCAGTTTTGAAAACTCAGTGGGTTTCAAAATTGTGCGCGAAACACCTGCAAGCAAAGCGCCATCTTTTTCAGATGCGGCGCGTGCAGCCAACCACTTTGGATCCGCCATAAACGTCGCCGAGGCGCGATCTCGATGGTTCATGTCGTCCCATTCAAGCATGTAATAAAAGTCATTAGTGTTCTCGCCAATATCGACGGTCCAGAAGCCCACAGGACGAAAGTCGTGGGTTTTCCAGATTGGCACCGTGTGATTAGCAAACCGCTCAATCAAGGCGGGCAATTTACCTGGGGCGGCGTGATAGACGCGAAGTTCATAAATCATGGGGTTGTCTCCTGATGGTAGGTATTTTTTATGAATACTAAGAACTTAGCTCTGATCATAACCAGAACTGCCGCCTCATGAACGAGAATATACTATTGGTCTGATCTTGGGTCTGTCACCCAGTCTGTCTACAAAAGGTAACCTAAAGTGACTACATTGCAAAAAATTGATACAACGCTGGGCACTGGTGCAGAAGCAGTCCCAGGTAAACACGTGTCGGTACACTACACCGGCTGGCTCTTTGACGCTGCCGCTGCAGACCAAAAAGGTACCAAGTTTGATAGCTCGCTCGATCGCGGTCAATTGTTTGACTTCCCGCTCGCCGCTGGCCACGTCATTAAAGGTTGGGATGAAGGCGTTGCTGGCATGAAGGTCGGTGGCAAGCGCACGCTGATTATCCCGTCAGAGATGGGCTATGGTGCACGCGGCGCGGGCGGCGTGATTCCTCCTAATGCGGTCTTAGTGTTTGATGTCGAACTTCATGGCGTCGAGTAACGCGCAATAGGTCATCGCGCGGCGGGGTATCGCAGTTATGTTTTTTATATTAAAGTCGACTAGATTTTTCATAACATTACTCGCACTGGTAGCCATGCAAACACTCATTATTCGCAACACTGCCGTTGAGCGCGACGGACGCCCTTTGGGGCGGTCATTGTCGTGAAGCAAATTCTTGCAGGCTTGAGCCTCCTGCTGTGCCATGCGCTCGCGCAAGCGCAGCCCTCTGTCATACGCTTGATGGTTGGGTTTCCAGCCGGTGGCGGGACCGACGCGATCGCCCGCATGCTTAGCGAGCAACTCGGCCCGGCCTTAGGCGCAAACGTGATTGTCGAAAACAAAGCTGGCGCTGGTGGGCAAATCGCGGCTCAGGCGCTTAAAGCCGCGGCCAAAGATGGTTCGGTGCTGTTTTTATCGCATGACCACACGATTTCAATTTTGCCCTTGGTGCTTAAAAATCCTGGCTTTCAACCACAACAAGATTTCACCCCAGTCGCGGGCTTTGCCTCGTTCGCCAATGGCTTGGCGGTTTCGCCTGGCACACCAGCCACCTCGTACGCACAATATCTTGACTGGCTTCGCTCGACAGATCGCGCACGGTTATCTGTCGGGATCCCAGCACCGGCTTCCGTGCCTGAATTTTTAGTCAAAGCCTTAGCGACGCAAGCCAAGCTCGATTTGCAACCGGTGCCCTACCGCGGTAGCGCACCGATGTTGATCGACATGCTGGGCAATCAGATCCCGGCAGGCGTTGCCTCGGTGCCAGACTTTATCGAATACATCAAGGCCGGTAAGGTTCGAATGTTGGCTGTACTAGGTACGCATCGACAAGCCTTGTTGCCAGACGTGCCCACGCTCGCCGAACTCGGGCTGACAGGCTTTAACGACTTACCCTATTACGGTATTTTTGCACCTGCCGGCACACCACCGCAAGTGACGGCACGCTATGCAGTAGCTATCGAAAAAGTGTTGCAACAACCGCAGCTACGCGAACGCCTGCAAGGTTTAGGTCTAACGGTTGAATTCATGTCCTCGCTCGCGTTAGCCGAGCGCGAGCGTACCTACTCACAAAGTTGGGCCCGCTTGATTCAAAGCAATGGGTTTATTCCACAGTAAAATATCAATTCATCGTCCTGCCAAAATCCTGGCATCGCCCTCGGTTGCACTGAATCACCTAAACTCATGTCAAAGTCTTCACTAGCACCTCGAGTCAACCAACAGCTCTTGCGTGCAATCGGTGACACGCTCGATGGCGTTAAGACAGCCATCTGCGTCTTTGATGATCAGGATCGCACCATCTTCTGGAACCGTTCTTTTTTAGAGGTGTTTCCAGAGCACGCCGGTAAGGTGTACGAAGGTGAACCCTATCGCGAAAATTTACATCGGTTTTATCTAGCCCGTTTAAGCGCCGCTGATTTGCCTAATATTGAGCAATTCATTTCAATGGGCATTGATCGGCATCACTCACAAATGCGTCCCTACAGCTTTGATCACCGCGATCAGCGTGTGCATGTATCTTCACTCCCGCTTCCAGGTGGCCAGCGCGCACGCGTATGGAACGCTGAGAAACTTCATCACGGCAAACTGCCCAACAGAGTGCTAGCCACAAACGCAGTGGTTTCAGACGAAACGGCAGCACTACTTGATCGCATACCCGATGGCGTCATGATCTGCGACCACGACGGCATGCTGAAATGGGTCAACCAGGCCTTTGTTGAGATGTATGCTTGTCGCGATAAACAAGAATGCCTGAATCATTCTTTTTTTTATATCTATGAAAAAGCCTGGCAGCAAACGCAAACAACCAACCCGCACACAGCAAAAAAAACAATAGCAGACCTGACCGAACAGTTCAATTTTTCGGGCGCGCCTTTTGACATTACATTGCCTCACCAGCGCACAGTTCGTATCATCACGCAAAAAAACATACACCAAGATACGATTTACACGCATGTGGATGTCTCTGAGCTCGTCTTACAAAAAACTTTGTTACTGCACGCGCAAGCTCAATTAACTGAACTCGCGAATCAAAAATCGGCTTATCTCGAAGAGCAAATGCTGTCTACGCTCAATGCCATTGCATTGGCTCGAGATAACGAAACGGGTCAACACATCTTGCGGACCCAGCACTACGTCAAAACGATTGCGCTTCGGCTTCGTGCGCTTGGTCACTATCTCGAAGAATTAAACGATACTGACATCGAGACCATGTTTAAAGCGGCTCCGCTGCACGATATTGGCAAAGTCGGGATCCCTGACAATATTTTGTTGAAGCCGGGGCGCTTGACCGATAGTGAGTGGGCAATCATGAAAACTCATGCACTCATCGGCGAAAATACTCTTGCCGCCACTAAGCACGACAAAGAGCATAGCCGCCTGCTGACGGTTGCACAAAATATCGCTGGAGGACACCATGAATACTGGAACGGCGAAGGCTATCCGAGGGGTTTGCAAGGGCAGCAAATTCCCTTAGAGGCGCGCATCATGGCGCTGGCCGATGTCTACGACGCCTTGGTATCAGAAAGAGTCTACAAAAAGAACTGGTCACACGAGAGAGCAGTGCAATTCATTATTGAGAAAAAAGACAGTCAGTTCGACCCACTCGTAGTCGAAGCTTTTTTATGTGACGCAGACGTCTTCAATGAAATTGCGCAAGCGTTCAAAGACTGAAGACTGTAGGGTACTCGCACCTCAGTTACCGCAAAATCCCATCTACATAAAACCAGCGCCCGTCTTCTTTGACAAAACGACTCACCTCATGCAAACGGGTTGGCACGCCTTTAAGGCGACTGCGTGCCACGAACTCTACCTCTGCCTGGGTAGGCCCTGTCATACGGTATGCCCTCACTTCAAGACCAAGCCATTTAACGCCTGGCTCGAAACTCAGATCGTTGGGGCGCTGCGCACTGAACCACGTTTGCTGAAGATAAGAACCACACTCAAGCACGAACGCGCAGTAACGTGAACGCATCAAACTCTCAGGGTCTGGCGCAGGCCTGGTATCAAAGTGCTCAAGGTAACGGCCACAGCAGTGGCCATACGGCAAGATTTTATTTTTACCCGTACTACGGCCACAAAAACACGGTTGAAGATCGAGTCGCACTATCACCCAGTTTTAGAATGCGTCACCAAAAATGCTGGCACCTTCAAATCCCAATGAATCGCCGCTGCCCGCATCAAGAACGTGATAACCGTGCAAGCGATCAGCATTTCAACCGCTTCTTGAGGGTAAAAATGTAAACCAACCATCAATAGCAAACAGCCCAACGCCACCGGAATGGCATAGAGCTCGGTTGTCATTAACAAGTTTTTTCGACCCGCGATCACGTCACGTAAAATTCCACCGCCAATTGCGGTGATGATACCTAAAATCACTGGTGCCAAAGGCCAGCCAAAATTCATTTCGTAGGTTTTCATGGCGCCTTGAATACCGAAGAGGGCTGCGCCTAACCCATCAAGATAAAGCATCAAGGTAAACACCTGCGGCTGGGTAAACAATGAACGTGCAACAAAGGCCACGAGGCTAGCAGCAATAGCCACGCGAATAAACACCAAATCAGCCACCCAAAACGGCTGTACGTTCAAGATGAGATCACGCACCGTGCCGCCGCCCACTGCAGTCATCACCCCCAACACCATGACGCCAAAAATATCGACACCACGATCGGCAATCGCCAACACCGCAGTCACAGCAAACGCCATCGTGGCGATGATTGCCAACCAATAGGTGGCTGAGGTCATCGTCAAGGCTGCACGTTCCTATGTTGAAGCCGACGTAGGATCACTTCACTCAGCATTAACACAATCTTTTTACAAAGAGATTGAAAAACTGCGAAAAAAATCGTAACGGCTAACACCAACAAAAACCGATCTAATCTTTCTGGAAAACGCTCATAGACGCGAATGGTGTATGACACCGCTTCAGGGACCCCAATCGCGGCACCAACGCTCGAAGAAATCAACAACGTCGTGAAGATCCGAAAAATATTTGGCACGATTAAAAATGCCTCAGCTATCTGACCTTTTGCCAACTGAACCAACATCACAAGGGTGAGATCACAAATTGCAGCCAGGGCGTACACAGACAACGCCAGGATAATCGCCGCTGTTCGAAGGGTGTCGTCATTAAATGCTTTTAAAAGCGTATCCGTACTTAAGCTCGTCAATAGCGCGAACATCAAAATATAAATTGGAAGCCCTCGGCAAAAAAACAGAACGACATTGATCATCCGACTCAACCACTTATTATTTTTATTCAGTAGCCAAGCCAATGGCATTCCAATTAACAGCCCACCTATTAATGAGAAGGTGCCAATCTTAATATTCGTCAAAAAATAACTCAAAAAATTCAAGATAAATTCATTTAGGCTAAAACTCACGGTTGCGCACTCCTTGCAACAAAAAACTGCGTGGTTTTAGTCACGCTCACCATCACAAGTTGAATCAGAAACAGGTAAACAATCGTTAACACAAGAAAAGTGGTCAACTGCTCACCGGAGTAGGCTGTCACATCGTTTAAGGTTGCTAACAGATCAGAGACACCAATAAACCCTGCCACAGGCGTGGCCTTGGCAGCATTAATCAGTGCAGCACGAAGCGGCACCATCGTGGTTCTTAACGTGGCACCTAACGACTGGCTCTTGCCAGAGGTGAGCCACACTTCATACAACGAGGCTGCGAGATTGGCACCATTATTGAGGCCAATGACAATGACTGCACTTAGGATCGACACGGGGATCGTATAAGCCCAAATCATACTGACCGCTAAATAGCCAAGAATCAGTAGCAGAATCACCGGACTATTCTGAAAAAAGACGAGCATCAATCTGCTGCTAAAACGAATCACCAACAGCTTAGATCGCAGCAACATCAACCACACGACTCCCAGACTCAGTGTTGCCAGAAGTGCGCCAGCGACTAGTATGAGCGTCACGTTTAAACCCTGGAGAAACCACCCAAGGGCACTGTCACCAGTAAACATCGGAAACTTAACTGGCTTAACTGAATACTTGACCAACAACTCGTTAAATGCCTGAAATCCTGCAGAGATCGGACTTGGACGGTCGGTGTTATCTCCGGCAGGTATCAGACACGTATTGTCAAACACGGTCAAAGACCGACAAGGCTCTTGTGACCAGAGCTTATTTTGTTCAAGCAGAAATTCATTATGAACGCCGTGCTTGGTCGCTAACTGCAAAAATAGGCCGGATTGGTGCATATCTGCAGAGGTCAACTCCAGCCATCGTCCTAAAGACGCGCCAGCCTGCTTGGTCACCGCGATTCCCCAAGGAATCTCAAAAAAAGATACTTTTTCGTCAAAGCGTGCCAGAGTTTCTGCAGGCGCTTGTGGACCCGTCAAATACGCTCGCACAAAGGTTTGATCATGCGCGATCAACGAACACGCACCAAACAAAAGTGCTTGAGTTAACCGTGTGGGATCGCTGTAAATCATGACCCGCTGGCCTTTGCGTTTGGCAAACTCTATGTTAGAAAAGTTTGCCATTGGAACGCAAACCACGCTTCCGGTCAGGTCATCCCAACCTCGGATAATTTTTGCTTTATCGCCAACAATCGTTGTCGGCGCGGCGTAGTATTGAGGCCGCACAAAATAGACAATGCCGTCGCGGTCCACGGTATGTCCCATCGTTGCCAACACCATATCGATCTCGCCCGCCAAGAGACGGCGTATGCGGTCTGCACCCGTCACCTGTACAAGCTTAGCTCGGACCCCTAGTCGCTCGGCAAGTACCTTGGCGATATCGATCTCGTACCCGGTGTAAGTGCCGGCATTTAACTCCCCAAAAAAACGGTAATCACCCTTCACGCCGATTTCAATTTCACCCTTACATAAAATGGCTTGTAAGGCAGATAACGCCGAGTCCTTTGAACAATTCACCTGCCGGGCTTGCTCAACTTGCGCTTGCGCCAACGCACCCTGAACACCCGCTTGGACGTTTACGCCGAGCAGGATACCCACAATGCCACAAAGCAACAGAAGCTTACGAAGGAGAGCCATCCGCTTGTACCCTTGTTCAATCAACGTTGTCTCGGTCAGCTATTTGTCAAAAACTTGGTCACAAGCCTGACTCAGCAACCACTTCGGAATAAAACGCATTTTTAAGCGGGTTATCGTGGCTGTGCTGTACGCTTTGAGGACGAAACGTAGAGCGTCAAATACACGCTTTCAAGCTTAAAAATGCAAACTAGCCCTTGAAGGGCTAGTTTACCTGCAACTACGCTAAATGATACTTATTTAATCAAGACGGCAGGAGACACAGGAATTGAGCCAGGTACCTTAGTGAGGGTCAACATTTGTGACAACAGCACTAGGACTTGGTTTGTGTAGCTCGCATCGCCATCATCTTTAGGCACGTAGTAATTTGTACCTTGATACTTAACTGACATCAACGCGTTGCCAGAATCAACACCTTTTTTCACGAGGAACAAGGGCTTCGCCTGTGCCATGATCTCTGACATGCTGCTGTTAGCAGTGACTCTTGACGAATCAACAATCTTAACGACACGCGGCTCCGCGCTGTTTTGAATGTTAACAAGCGCACCCAAAAATTCAAATACGTTGCGCACTGAACGTAATTTAATGATCAAGGTGACCTCTTGTTTGCCGCCAGCAGCTTGGGCACCCGAAGCAGAAGAGCTTTTGCAATAGGCTGCGCTCGACACTCTGAATGACAAGGCATCATCCGCAGCCTTTTCTTGCAGACAGATTCGTGCCTCAGGTGGCATCATTCTCATGACTTGAAAGCCATTCCCCCCGCCTGGCAACTTAACAGGCATAAGTCCAGTCATGGGAACGGCAGTGGCAGTGGCAATCCCCTGCAGATTACGATTGACAGCCTCAGCATCCATCGGTGCCGAAATTGGCATCATTTTCTCGACTTGCTCGACAGTGATACCGGCACGAACTAAGTTGAACAGCGTTTTTTGGAAATCTGTGAACTTAGGCGTGTAAGGATCGTTGACAACTTTCATCAACGTTACACCTTTCGCGTCTTGCACTTCGACCGACTCAATGGCCAAGGAGTACAACACATCTCGTGTAGCAAGTTGGCTATTACTTAAACTCGCGATCACACTTGGCTTCATGTCAGACAGAAATGACACCATAAAACTCGAGTTATCAAGTGAAGACTGTGTGAAGTTAAAGCTATTGTTGACGCCAAGCGTGACGCCGGCGGCGTAACTCGATTGTGCAGCGGGGGTAAAGAAGCCGGCCACCGATGAGCCAGGTGCTACGCCATAAATTGTTGGGCCAAACTGCACCTGATTCGAAACCGCACCCGAGCCCATCACAGAAGGCATATCCAAGAAACTCACGGGCATGGATTGCGAAGACCGAACGATATTCAAAAGAATATTGTCATTTGAATACTGCTCTAACACATCGCGATACGCCGAAGACATTTCGCGAAAACTTGTCGAGTTTGTCAGGCCACCGCAGCCCGCTAACAACGAAACCAATAATAGTGGAACTGCTCTTAAAAGACGTTGCATAGAGACCTCATCAAAAGATTGAACGTTTATTAATTATTAGAAACTCAAAAACAGATTACCAACATAAATGACTAGCACTACAGCAGCTTGGTTCTCAGCTTTGTGCATTCTTCGTTACCCACCAACGCTTTTTGGGCGCATTGGGTGCCTTCACCGAAACCTCAGCGGGTCGCAGGCTCATCAAACCGTAAAAAAGTAGCACTGGTGTCAGTACCACCGAAAATAAAAGGACGCCCCAAAAACCGATCCGACAATTTCTTCCGTAAATGGCGACAACCAAACAGGCACTAAGGTACGCAATCGTAAATTCCACAAAGATCTCCTAAACCGTTATTCGCGAGCAATCAATATAGCCAGTCAAGTCTCTATTTCTGTGCAGGGGCAGCAGCAGGAGCTTGCCCATTACCACTATTCGGCGGGCCCCCAGTCGCTGAGCCTCCTCCAGGCGGACCAGCGTTAGGTGGTCCGGCATTAGGCGGGCCGGCGTTAGGCGGGCCAGCGTTAGGCGGGCCGGCGTTAGGCGGGCCACCATTCGGTGGTCTGACTCCGGGAGGCGGGCCACCGTTTGGTGAACCTCCAGGTGGTCTCGCTCCTGGAGGTGGCCCGCCGTTTGGTGGACCTCCAGGTGGTCTGGCACCAGGAGGCGGACCACCCGCCGCCGATGCAGAGGCTTGTGGGGTGGTAGGACTGGTGCTGTCACCACTTAAGACAATTGGCAATCCATTCGGCGAAGAACCGAAAATAACGACTTTCGAGTTATTGGACTCAGCCAACTTGAGGGTCGCCTCGATCCCACGAATCTTCAAGTAGTTATCCGTTAAACCTGCGTTCACAATATCTTGATATTTTTTAATACCACCCGCTTCGACCTCTTTGCGCTCTGCCTCAAGGCGAGCAGCCTGCACTTTAAACACATAGGCTTCAGCAGCTTGGGATTCTGCAATTTTGCTACGAATCGCTGCCTGAATTTCTTCAGGAAACTCCATTGACTCAAGCTGCACCGCCGTAATTCGCACTAGCCTGACGTAATCCAAACCCGGAGGGCCAAGTTTTTCTAGAATCACCTGATCAGACATGATCGCGATTTCGTTTACAACCCTTTCGAGTTGTTTCGTAAACGCCTCTTGCGACGTTAACTCCGCAAACATCACTCGTGTCTTACCCGTGACTTCGGGCAAGATAACTTTTGTTAAGTAATCAGGCCCAACAAACTTATGCAGCAAGGGCAACGCAAACTTGTTCACTTGAAATTGAAACGAGACTTTAATCTCTGACCTCAATTGATCCTTGGTCAGAACCTCCATCTGAATTTGCTTCATTTGCACTCGAGCATCATACTCGGTCACCGTGTTCAACGGGAACACAAAATTAACCCCTTCGCCCAAAATCTGATTCATATCAACACCGCCAAGCATCGGTCTATAGATCACACCCGTAAAACCCGCCGGAATAATAATGACGACACGCTTCCACAACACGATCACGGACAGCACAAGCAGAACCACAAAAAACGTCAGGCCGATATAATTGCTCGACACCCAGTTAGCGACGACACGCACGGGCCAAATCACTGGAAAAAACAGAAAGCCCAATATTCTCTTGAATATGTTTAGTAATCGACTCAGCATAATGTAATCTTAATGTTTCGCATGAATGGGTTGGCCGTTTTCCAAGTAGATGACCTGATCCGCTAACTCGTAGTACTGATCATCATGTGTAATCGCGATCACAGTCTTGCCGAGCGCGCGCAACTTCGGAATAATTTGCTGATAAAACTCTTGTCTAAACTCTGGATCTTGGTCGGCAGCCCACTCATCCAGAACAATAATTTTTTTCTTCTCTAACAGGGCCACAAGAAGTGCCAACCGCTTTCGCTGCCCAGTCGAAAAATTCAAATCCGAAAAAACACCATCAGACACAGAAACTTTGTTTTGCATCTGAAACAAAGCAAGCAAGTCGTCAAGCTCTCGATCGTCGATCGCACCCACGCCGTACAACTTCTTAAACAGAAAAAAGTCGCTAAATACCACAGCAAACAAGTCTCGATACGCGGCATTCACTGGCTCTGCGACAGGCTCGCCATTGATGAGCAGCCGACCCGATTGAGCTTGATACAACCCAAGCATCACGCGCATCAAAGTCGTTTTACCCGAGCCGTTATTACCCCGAATGAAATAGACCTTCCCCGCCTCAAACTCATAGCTGATCGGCCCTAACTTGAACGGAAGCTTCCCCCCATCGTTGCTGTGAACGTACGAAATGTCTTCTAACGTCAGTGTTCGAACCTCAGGATATGTGGTGATCCCGGGCGCCTCTCGTGCGCTCGTTTCAACTGACAGTTTTTCACCGAGTTCGCGTAAATTTCTTGCCGCCACGTTTGCAATAGAGAGGTTCGGTATGTTGACAATCGTTGCAGACACTGAGCTCGCTAAAAATAAGGCGGTGGTCGATGCCACCATCACGTGCGTAGAAAAGTCGGAGGAAAACAGCGGCACAATAAAAATCATTAGACCAACCACGACATACATCAACATCTGTAAATACGTGAAAAATAGCGTAATGTTTTGAATCAATTCTGTTTTTTCTGCGTTGACCGCTTTGGCATCAGCAATCATCTCGCGCGTCAAATCAAGCGCACGCCGCGAATTCATTTTGATTTCTTTGTAGCCGCTTAAAAACGATCCATAGAGTGCGTTGACTTCGGCCTCTTTGACCGATACCGACCTCATCGAATCGGTTAGCTTGACGAGCTCGAGGCACCCGACAACAAACACCGCCACGGCCGCACACAAAATGATCAAACAGGCCGTCATCGAGACAGTGGCCATATAAATCGTCAAGAAAAACACGGTTGAAAAAGATTGAAACACGGCCAACAATGAGTTCACCGACTGCGACACCAACTGCGTGTCTCGGCTTAAGACCTCAAGGATATAGTCGCGACCCACCCTGTCGACCCTTAGCAAATTCGATCTAAACGCATCACTCATAATGCGAATCTTGAAGCGATAGATAAACTCGTTGGCGTTTTTAATATTCTCTTCGTTAGCCCGTCTGGTGCAGAGTAAAAAGATTCCTAATAAGATCACATAGCCAAAAAACTCTAGCGTCACTGTTTCATTTTTTGCGACGTCCGCTGCTGCGATATTAATCACACCAATCAATAGCGTGTTGATAATGCCAACGAGCCCCGACAAAGCGCCCATTTTCCTCAATTGCTGCGGGCTTGAATTCGTCAAGAAATTTACAAGCTCGGTTTTAATAGGATTTTGCATCTTAAGGTTTATGAGTGAAAAGGGTAAAAGTCCGCTCGCGCCGAGCGATCTCAGACAGGCGCTGGCTTGGCTTTCGTGTCAAACATCGATTTACGTTTGTTTATTTGTTCCGCCAGGTACTGATTAATTGTTGCAGGATTAAAATCATGAAGCCTTCCATCGGCCTCAAAATGACTGATAAATGCTAAGCCCAATGCATAGGTGGTCGCATACGAAATGACAGGCTCTATCGCAAACATAAAGAACGTTCCGACGCCGGGCATGGTGCGCAATATTTGCTTGGCTAACACACTCGCGATCGTTTGAACTGCAGCACCACCCGTGACACCGGACGCAATTGCAATGGCTGTCTTATGCTCAAAATCGACCTCGTAGTGCTTGCATAACGCGAAGATCATCTTGACTTGCACGCCCGAAATCGCTGCCATGTCAACAAACGGCGCGGGGATGACACTCGCCGCGACTGACCATCTGGCCCAACGCGTGACAATTTTCACGGCTTCGACACGAGACCGACTCATTTCTTGCTTAATCTCGACTCGAGCGCGGGTCAGTTCAGTTTGAAAAACATCTTCGGCGGTCAAGAACTGAGAATCGATCACTCCACCTCCTGCATTTGAGTGCCTCTGTGCCGTACCCGGTTGATCTAGCACTTTGACCGGCGTGCAGGGATGCCCGACGAGTTCTTCTTCTCTGTTGATGACCTGAGACCCAGTCTGGGCAAGCTCGGCTGCCATCAATTGTTCGGCTGTCTGTTCCGCACCCAACTTGCTGGCTGTCTTGCCAGCATCTGTTAGCCCCGTGTCTTTCGCTGCAACTCGAGTTGAATCGGCTCGCACAGGAGGTACAGAGGGACTAGCGTCTGACTTAATTTTTCGGGCCTCAGGCTTGGTCTTTGCAGTCGGTGTTGAAACTGGGCTGCTCTCAGCCTGTATAACCTTCTTAGATGTCAGGGGACTCTGGGTTTTTGTCGCCTTTTTAAGCGCAGAGGGTTTCTCGGTCTTTACCGCTTTCTTAGCCGCAGAGGGACTCTCAGTCTTTGCCGCTTTCTTAGCCACAGAGGGAGTCTCAGTCTTTGCCGCTTTCTTTGGCGCAGAAGGGGTCTCAGTCTTTGCCTTTTTTGTAGACTCGACATCAACTGGCCTTGCCTTTGACACACGCACAGCTTTCTCGGGAGCTGGACTCTTCGCAACAGGCTTTACCCTAGTCGAAATTTCGTCTAAGGGGTTCTTTAACATTGTTTTGCGGGATCGTGTAACCATTGCTGTCTACCTTGCCTGATGTGAAATCACTTCTCGCGCGAGTTCGCGAAAATCTTGTGCAACGGACGAACTGGGTTGGTACTGCAGTATACTTTTCCTGAATGAAGGAGCCTCTGCTAGGCGAATATTTTCTCGAATACGAGCCACCAACACTTTCTCGGCAAAGCGATCGATCAAGGCCTCAATAATGTCTTTCGAGTGGCGGGTTCTTTGGTCAACACGACAAGGCAACAACCCTAACAGCGACAACTCCGGGTTCAGCACCTCTTTCACATCCTCAAACGTCTGCATCAACTGAGCCACACCCGACAAAGTCATCACGTGCGTGGTGACGGGTATCAAAACCTGCTGTGCCATACACAACGCATTTAAGGTCATGAGCCCCAAGGTAGGCGGCGTGTCGATCACAATATAATCAAACGCCAAAGCACTCAGCGAGGCCATTCTCCTTTTTAACCGGGTCTCTACGGCCAACTCACCGGCTAGCGACTTTTCAATACTTGCCAAACTTCTGCTACCGGCTAGCAGACTCAGCCCTGGTGTGTTCGTGTCTAACAACAAACCAGAGGCGGCAATTTTTGTCGTAAACAACTCAAAAACTCCGGGCGCGTCAGTCTCAGCGCCCAGCCAAGCACTGGCATTTGCCTGAGGGTCAAGATCCACCAGCAGAACCTTTTGCTCAAGTTCTGCTAAGGCAGCCGCCAAATTAACTGAGGTCGTTGTTTTGGCGCAACCACCCTTCTGGTTAGCAATCGCGATTGTTATCGTCATTGTGACAGCTTCGTAGTTTTTTTAATCTTCAATATTCTAGAATGAAGAAAGTGGTAACCGCCATAGGACCGTAAGGAAGACACTTCTTCCCTGACCCAATTGTCTTTGAGGGAACGCATTCGTTCTTGAGTCTCGGCCGCCGTCCAAGTAAAGACAATTTCAAACTCAAGGTTCAATTTTTCTATCCGGCTAAAAATATTTTGCGCGCCGACGATATCGCTCAAGGTCATGTACGCAACCCCTGAGTCGCTCAGATAATTTGGCAGACCATCCAAATACCTTAAGAGCAACTCACTGCCAGCGCCCGACCAACTCTGGGGACGACCATCTCCGACAGTCACCGCACTCGGAAAATGTGGTAGATTTGCAACAATCACGTCAAAACGCTGATCTGTCGCAACCCCCACCCACATATCACCTTCCCTGACGCTGATCTTGCAATCAGGAGCCACGTATGAGAGCAGAGTCGTGCTCGCCATCACTGCCTCCGGATTAATGTCGACGCCGTGCAACTCTTTTGCCCCCAATCGTGCCAGCGCTGCTAAAAATATGCCCGCGCCAACGCCGACATCCATGACTCGATCAAGTCGCACACCTACGCAATCTTCCTCAAGGACATGAATCATCGCGGCCGTGTACTCACTCGGCCGAAAGCCGTTGAAGTAAGGAGCCTCAGAAATTGGTACGTCGGCTTTCGACATAAAGGTCTATTAAAATATTGGTCGGGACTGATAACCGAGCGCCTGTTGTACATTGCTCAGTCACGGTAACGTACCCAGCCCTACTTTTGAGGCCTGGTCAAAGATTCGTTAAACACCTCTCGGTAACGTTTCAACAAATTTGTATAAGTGTGGGCTTGGTTCGCCAACGCGACTTGCTCTGCAAACCGATTCCGCATCTCGTAATTACACTTTGATCTTTTCGAGAACGCGATAAAGGTTTCGGCTCGGGTGGGATAAGTGGTCAGGTTTTGCACCTTGGTTGACAGATTTCTGCTAAGCAATTGACCGTAGGCTGCGTTCTCATAAGCAAAAATGAAATCGACTTTGCCGTCAATCAATAAATCAAACACTGCACTTAAATTTGGCGAACGTTGGAGCTTCAAATCTTTCGCAACAAACTGACCAAACGCGCCGTCCCCGTAGGTCTCGCCTTGAGTGGCCGCCCCACTTCTATTCAAAAGATCTTCAAATTTTTGAAAGCGAAAAGCCTCACCACGCCTCACCAGCACATACAAAAATTGACTGGCGAAACTAGGCCGCACGAAGTCAAGGTAGCGGGCACGCTCTTCAGACCAGCCCGCCGAAAAAATCATGTCAACCTCACCGTTGTAAGTTGCGGTAAGCGCCTCTGCCCAAGACGAAAACACGCGAACCTCAACCTTCTTGGCCCCGGATTTATAGGCGATGTTTTCAACTAACTCAACGGCCGCACCAATCAGCTTACCTTCGCTCACCCACGATGACGGAGCGCCCGCGGGCGGACCCGTCATGACCATCGTCGAGCACCCTTGAGCTTGGGACAGACCACTCGACAAGCATAATATCGCTGCCAAGATCGGCCACAGTTTCTTCATTTTTTTCACGACTTGGATGATGTTAAGTTTAAGCACTGATACAAAAACACTCTTTTGCAGTATAGATTCAAGGCGCGATTCTCCGCGAACAAAACACCCGCCGATGCTGTCAAAACCTCTCATTTGAGTGACTATGGTCGATGGGTGTAACGGGAAACCGTATACTGACGTTGTTCGCTCTTTTAGACGTCCTCCTTTAGTTCTAAACGTTAATATGAAACGCTTTTTTGCGCCCGTCTTGCAGGCATTGTTCTTGACCGTCTGGTGCCAAGTATCGCTCGGCCAACCCGCTCAAAACGCTGCGCCTCCAGGCGCACCAACTCGACAAAATTCTCAAACAACACAAGTCGCCCCCCCCCCAGGGATGGGTGCTGCAGGCCCGAATCAGGCCGCCGAGGGCCTAAAGCTTTCTGAAGACCCTTTGAAGGAAAAAATCAGTACGATGGCTGTGGTCAAGCCAGATAATTGGCAATGCCTACTATACGCAACGTATTTAAACATTTGGCGTCTCGAAGTTGTTATCACTCCGTTATCAACTTATCACTTACAAAACTGCTCGCCAACTGGTATGGATAAGCTGTCCGTTGCCTCTGCTACGGCGCAGCTTCGAACGGTCGCAAATTTCGACACTATCATCAAGGGTGGGGCACATCAACAGATCATGTCGGTCAACTTGACCCCGCTCTCTAATGAGTACTATTTGGTGAGCAACCTTAAGTTTTCCCCCATGGGTACGTCTCGAGTGAGCCTCAGAGCACTCTGGAAGCAAACGAAATTATCCGGGGTCGCGAACTTAACGGGATCCAACTATCGCCCTTTTCCACTTGAAGGCAAGTTCTATTTCATCTGGAATATCGGAACGTTGGCGCACCGCTTAGTCTCACCTACTGGTGACAAATATTTAATGTCGAGCTACACGGTCGAAGTCGCACCAAATTTGACGCGTGATAGTTTGGTCGACTTAGCCACACAGCTGGATTTACCCGCAGGTTGGACATATGAAAGTTATTTTCTAGACAAAACCATTACCGTTCGCGCGGGGCCAAGTAACAACAATACGATCACGACGTTGTTTGACGACCTACATAACAACTACGTTTTATACAACGACTAAGCGAAATCACCACTCGAATCTAGCGCTGAATTGATCGACATCAAGCGGTCAGAAGATATGGCGTAGAGAGTTTGAAAAAAGCGTAGATCCATACTCACTGCAAGCATGCAATTGACGGCTTTTGTGAGGTTAAAACCTAGTGGCGCAGTAAAATAAAACCTGTCTTTTTACTTGGCAACTCTCCCTATGAGCACTCTTGCGGCGATTCAACATGGCGCTGTGCTGCCCAGTCAAGCCGTTGAACTTCAAAATTTGTCTAATGCGTTACTGAGAGTCCACTCAGAGACGCCCGTCATTTTTATCGATAGCCAGGGCACCGAAAACCATTCGAGTTACGGCCACTTGGTCGAATCAGCCAAGCGTATGGCGAACGGACTGCGAGCGCAGGGCTTAAAGCCCGGCGACAAGGTGTTGCTACAGTTGGCGTTGAGTGAAGATATTTTGCCGCTGTTTTGGGGTTGTCTGTTTGCTGGCCTTGCACCCATCGTCGTCCCGATTCCCGTCAGCTACAACCTCGCGAGCCGTGCGCTCGAACAACTGGATCACATCTGGAAGCTACTTGGGCGCCCGCTTATTTGTACGACTGCAGCGCTTGAACCCGCTCTGAGAGGTTCGACTTGTCTGCCTGAATTTCAGCAGGCGCGCCTCGCGAGTCTTGAAAATCTCCGTCAACAGGAACCGATCGAGAGCGTGCATCAAGCTAAGTTTGACGACGTCGCCTTCTATGTTCTGTCATCGGGTAGCACCGGCCTTTCAAAAGCTGTTGAACTGACTCACGGCAATCTTTTATCCCGTGGAATCGGCACAAATATACTTTGCGGCAACAAGCAAAGCGATGTCATTCTAAGCTGGTTGCCCTTTGATCACATTGGTAATATTTCTGCTTATCACATCAGCCCGGTTTTAGAAGGTAGCAAGCTGGTCTACGCGCAAAAAGAATTTGTGTTGGCGCGCCCGTTGCGCTGGCTCGACCTTATTCATCAGCATCGCGTCACCCATGGCTGGGCACCTAATTTCGCCTTTGCTTTGATTAGTAAAGCGCTCAAGGCGCAGCACGACGCTCACTGGGATTTATCGTGCGTCAAAGGCCTGTTAAGTGCGGGCGAACTGATCGCCTATTCGACTGTGACCGAATTTCTCGAGGTCACTCGCCCCTTCGGCCTGCGCTCTGACAGTTTGATCTCGGCGTTTGGCATGGCTGAGACTTGCTCAGGAGTGACTTATCACTTGCCGGCCGCGGGTGAATCAATCAAGTTTGTGCATATTGACCGTCATCATATTAGCGGCGCGATCCGACACGTTTCTCCCGAGGATCCTGCCTGCATCTCGTTTGCGAGTTTGGGTCCGGTGATTGCAGGGATGTCAATGCGCATCGTTGACGAGCATAACCAAGTGGTGAGCGAAGATACGGCGGGTAGGTTTCAACTTCGGGGCGCTGGGTTAATGCCGGGTTATTTTCAAAACCCCCAGGCCAACCAAGCCTTTGTGCAAGACGGCTGGTTTGATACAGGCGACGCCGCGTTCATTACTCAAGGCGAACTGGTGATGCTGGGCCGCGTTGGGATGGGCATTATCGTCAACGGCGCCAATCTTTCAAACACCGAAATCGAATCGGCGGCCGAACAAATTGAGGGCGTAGAGCCTTCGTTCACGGCCGCGTGCGCTGCGTTTGCGCCTGGTACCGACCGTTTGCACCTTGTGGTGTTTTTTCATACTAAACAAACTGATGACAAAGCGCTGGCTGATCTCATCAAACAGATTCAGTCCAAGCTCACTCAACATGTCGGTATCAAAGCTGATTTCCTGATCCCGCTTGATGCCGATGCAATCCCTAAAACTGCAATCGGTAAGATTCAACACAAACAACTCACCGCGCGTTTTCAACAAGGCGAATTCACAGCTGTCATCGCTCGCGTAGAGGCCTTGCGTGCTCAGTACCAAGAGGCGCCGAGCGCCTCGGCACTTCCTGCCTCAGAAATCGAACAACAAATCGCATCTATTTGGCAAGAGGTTCTGGGCCTATCGCAGATTGGCGTTCAAGACAACTTCTTTGAACTGGGCGGTGATTCTTTATCTTTGGTGCAGTCGCACGAACGACTCATGGAGGTCTTCGGTCCAAGTTTGACGCTAGTTGATTTGTTCACCGCGCCTACGATTGAAATGCTGGCCAAACAGCTGTCTGGGGGCAGCACCAAAGAAAGCCCCACAGAAAGGGGTCAGGCACGCGCAAACGCGCGTTACGCCCATCAGGCTGCGGGCGCGTCTAGGGATGTAGCAGTCATCGGCATGGCCTGTCGGTTTCCGGGCGCCGACGATATCGAAACGTTCTGGAAAAACCTAGCCAATGGTGTTGAGTCAATCACCTTTTTTGACGACAAAGATCTCATTAAAAGCGGATTTTCACCTGAAGTCTTTGATCGACCCGATTATGTAAAAGCGAGCCCGTTAATCTCGGATGCGCGAGGCTTTGACGCCGAGTTTTTTGGTTACTCGGCGCGCGATGCTGAACTGATGGACCCGCAGCAGCGCTTGTTTCTTGAGTGTTCGTGGGAGGCGTTTGAGGTGGCCGGCTACGATCCAACCACTTACCCTGGTGTGACGGGCGTGTACGCCGGTGCAGCAATGAACACCTATCTGCTCAACAACGTCCTTCCGAATCGCAGCACGCTCGATTCACAAGACGATCTAAATGTTGCGACCCTCGACTCGATGGGTGGCTTCATGTTGATGGTCGCTAACGATAAAGACTATCTCACCACTCGAGTCTCTTACAAACTGAATTTAGGCGGACCCAGCATTAACGTACAGACAGCCTGTTCGACCGGACTTGTCACGGTGCACATGGCTTGTCAGTCATTGTTATCGGGCGAAACCGATCTGTTTTTAACAGGCGGTGCGTCGGTGCAGTCCCCTGAACATGCGGGGCATCTCTATCAACCTGGCATGATTGTCACGCCTGATGGGCACGTTCGATCATTTGACGAGCAAGCCCGCGGAACAATCTTTGGCAGCGGAGTCGGTGCCATCCTGCTGAAAAGGTTAGATGACGCGGTGCGCGACGGCGATCATATCTTTGCCGTTGTAAAAGGCTCTGCAGTCAATAACGACGCGGGCGCCAAAGTCGGCTACATGGCGCCGAGTAGTGATGGTCAAGCGGTTGCCGTGGCTGAAGCGATTGCCGTCGCCAATGTGTTACCCGAAACGATTGGCTTTGTTGAGGCGCACGGCACAGGCACCGAGATCGGCGACCCAATTGAACACGATGGCTTGGCACAAGTGTTTCGCACGCAAACGCAGGCCACGGGCTTTTGCGCCTTGGGCTCAGTGAAAACGAACGTCGGACACCTACAAATTACCTCAGGCACTGCGGGGTTTATCAAAACTGCATTGGCCTTACACCACAAACTGATCCCGCCCCTTCTGAACTTTACAACGCCGAATCCGGCCTTGAAACTCGAGCAGAGTCCGTTTTTTATCAATACCGAAGCCTGTGAATGGAAGACCAGGGGCACGCCGCGACGAGCAGGTGTGAATTCGCTGGGCATCGGTGGCACAAACGCGCATGCCATTTTAGAAGAAGCCCCAGAAGTCATCAGAGTGGCGAACGTAACAAAACGCCCTGCGCATGTGCTGATGCTGACTGCCCGAAACGAAGTCGCTGTGCGTCAATACGCTGGGCGTTTTGCGCGTTATTTCACTGAGCACCCAACGGCGAATTTGGCCGACGTCTGTTTTACCGCGAACACCGGACGTAAGATTTTTGACCATCGCGTTGCCGTTGTTGGCAGCAACACCGAGGATTTCATCGCTCAGTTAACAGCGATTGAAAATAGTCAACCTTGCGTGACTGCTTTTGAACACAACTCGAAGACTGCGGCAAAAAACAAAATTGGATTTTTGTTCACCGGGCAAGGCTCTCAATATCCTGATATGGGACGCGCGTTATTTGACAGCGAGCCCGTATTTCGTGAACAGCTAAACATTTGCGCCGAGTTGTTTGCGCCCTTGCTTGAACAACCCTTGCTTGACGTGATGTTTCACCACTCGACGGGTGAGGCGCTCATCCATCAAACTGGCTACGCTCAGCCAGCGTTGTTCTCGATTGAGTATGCGTTAGCCAAATTATGGCAAACACTTGGCGTGACGCCCGATGTAGTGATGGGTCATAGCCTTGGCGAATATGCTGCGGCCTGTATCGCGGGAGTCATGAGCCTTCCAGATGCTGTGCGTCTTGTGGCGAGCCGTGCAACCCTGATGCAAGCGCTTGAGCAATCTGGCGAAATGTGGGCGGTGTTTGCTGGTGCCTCAACAGTTCGGCCTTTGCTTGCCGCGGCTGGTAAAGATGTGTCAATTGCTGCTGAGAACAGCCCAGAAAATACCGTGCTATCTGGCTGCAGCGAACCTCTGGCTCAGATAGTCAAACAGCTGACCGAGCTTGGGATTCGTACCCAAAAACTCAATACCTCCCATGCGTTTCATTCGAGACTCATGGAGCCCATGCTCGACGCCTTCGAGAAGGTTGCAGCGAGTATTGAGTTTCATACGCCGAGCATCACCTTAATCTCGAACTTAACGGGCACTGCCGCCTCAGATGAGGTCACTATGCCTCAGTACTGGCGGCGACACATCCGTCAGTCAGTGAAATTTCGGGCTGGTATCGAGCACATGGCTTCACTCGGCTGCTCAGTGTTTGTAGAGATTGGACCCCGACCCACGCTGACCGGACTCGGCACGCAGTGCCTGAGTGATACACCGCTTTGGCTGACAAGCATGAAGCCCAGCGAAGACAATTGGACGACGCTGCTCAACAGCCTGGCACAGTTAGCAGTTCTTGGGCGGGCCGATTTAAAAGGACTAGACCTTGGGCAACAGCGTTTACGCTTGCCTCTCCCGACTTATCCTTTTCAACATGTTCGTTACTGGATCGAGCGGCCTAGTTCGCAACAAACAGTCGCTGGTCAAACGCACGCGCAAAGTTTACTCGGCCGTAAGTTGAGTATGCCTACCCTTGCCAGCACGATCTTTGAGAATAACTTTAACGTCGAAAGTTGGCCCTTTCTTAAAGACCATCTCATCCACGGCGAGACAGTTGCCTCGGGCGCCTGTCATGTCACCATGCTGCTCGATGCTGCGAGAGACCTACTAAAAGACAAACCTTTTGCGCTGAATAATATCCACTTTCCTGAGCCGCTCGTGATTGAACAGGGGCAAACGCGCACGGTACAAGTGATCGTCGGAAATAGTGTTCAAGGTTCTCGTGAAGCCCAGTTAATTAGTTTTGAATCAAACGCCTCGAACGATTCTCTTGTTGCGAATCAACATGCTCAAGCCGATATCGTCGAGACAGCGGCACCATTGCTTGAAAAAGTCGCGATCGCGGATCTGCGCTCTAAGCTGTCCCAAACCGTTAATGTCGAAGGTTTTTTGCAAGAACTTGCAGAAAGAAAGATTGGACTCGGACCCAGTTACCGCTGGGTGAAAAGCATTCAACGCAATGACCGGGAAGCGCTCGGCGTCATGACCGAGCCAACGACTCGGTCTGGACTGTCAGCCCAACAACGGCATCCTGGCATGCTTGATGCAGGTTTTACGTTACTTTTGGCAATGGGTATGCATCAGTCAGCAACCACATGGTTGCCCTTTGCGATCGAATCCGTTCGTGTACTGACCCAAAGTCGAGAGGTACCAACTTACGCCTACTTAGCGCTTCGAGATGGCAGTAATAACGAACACGCTATCGCAGATGTCAAACTCTGCGATGCGGCTGGAAACGTCTTGATCGAATTGAGCGGTCTGCAAGCGCGTCAAGCTGACTTGAGCGCACTGAACCGGAGCGCACAGCGCCGAGTCGCCGCACTGACCCATGAAATTGTCTGGGATCCGATCGATCTGAAGGCGCTGACAAATCTTGATGCAGCTAGCAAGGCACCGTGGCTCGTGTTTGCAGACCACAAGGGTGTTGGTCAACGACTTGTTCAACGCCTAGAAGCGTCAGGACAAGCATGTATTGTGGTTCAGGCACAAGGCGATGCAATCATTCAAGCAAGTCGCCCCGTGCATACGATTGATTCGCACGATGCCCACGCCATGACAGCGTTAATTAAGTCACTTGGCGTCAATCCGAGTCTCGCAGGCGTCGTGAACCTATGGCCCTTGAACGCGTCGAGCCATGCCCCTGCTGACAGTAACGATATTCAACAGCAAATTGCATCGAGTGCCAGTGCCCTGCATCTGATTCAAGCTTGCATCAGCCTAAATGTCTCGGTGCATCATCGTTTTTGCCTAGTCACCGAGCGCGCGCAGTCGTTGGCGGGTGACACCTTGCCCTTGAATATGGCTCAATCAGTGGTGTGGGGCATTGGCATGACCGCGACGCTTGAGCATCCTGAATTGAAGACGACCTGCATTGATCTACCATCGCTTGAGGTTGAGGGCGCCGTCGAGCACCTTTGGCATGCCATGTACCTTAAGCAAGATGAGTGGCGACTTGCATACAGAGGTAATCAAGGGTTCGCCGCCCGCATGAGCCGTACGCGTGAAGCCAGTACCGTCGAGCAAACTGCCCTCACGCTGTCTGAGCAAGTGACTTATGTTGTCACGGGTGCCACCGGTGGGCTCGGGCTCGCCACAGCGTCTTGGTTGGTTGAACACGGTGCGCGTCATCTGCTGTTACTTAGCCGCAATCCGCTGTCGGCTGACGCCCAACACTCGATCAATTTACTGGCCGAACAGGGTGCATTGATTGCACATCAGATGGTCGACGTTGCCGATCGGGAGGCATTGAAACACGTTCTGCAGGCGACTCAAAATGAAGGGGCTCGTAAATTAGGCATTGTTCACTGTGCGGGAGTGCTAGACGACCATCTACTCATTGATCTCGAGTGGAAACATTTTGAATCCTCCAACGCTTCAAAAGTACTCGGCACGCTGAACCTGCACGAACTGACGCAAGAGTTTGAGCTTGACTGTTTTATCATGTTCTCGTCTGCCGCATCGCTTTTGGGTAATCGCGGCCAAGCAAACTACGCCGCAGCGAATTGCTTTATGGACGCAATGGCACAGCAACGACGGCTGGCGGGTCTGCCCGCGCTCAGCATTAACTGGGGGCCTTGGGGCGCAGTGGGGATGGCTCAGTCTGACTCTCGCATTACCAAACAACTAGCGGCGCAAGGATTGATTGCCCTAGAGCCGCCGTTGGCTTTTCAGGCGTTGAAAGCCTGTTGGCTTGGTGAGCGAACACAAGTTGGCGTCATTGACTGCCAATGGGAGCAGTACCTTCAGTCAGCTGATCATCTTCAATCATTTTTGAGTCAGGTGGTGACCCGTCCGCTCGGCTCACCCAAAGAGCAACAACAGAAAGACGCTCAGCTGGTGCTCATTGAGCAGCTCAGTGCGGCAACGTCTGCGCTGCGTCTAAAGCTTTTGACCAATCTAGTCGATACACAGGTCCGTAAAATTCTAGGCTTACCAGAAACAATGCCGGTGCCTCAGGACCAACCTCTGACCGATCAAGGCTTTGACTCTTTGATGGCAGTGCAATTGACCAATGCAGTCGGCCGATTGCTCGGGCAACGCTTGCCGGTTAGTCTGGTGTTTAATTACCCCTCGCCCAAAGCACTCTCTCAGCACCTGTTTGAGTTAGTCAATACTCAACTGGTCAAAAATGAGAACGGTGATGGGGAGTCTTCTGTCAAAATTGCGTCGGCAAACTCGAGCGATCAAGCACGTTCTTTACTCGATGATCTCGACAAGCTGCTTGAGCAAACATGAGCACAAAATTCAATCAGTGGGTCACTTGCCCTTACCCTCAACCGGATGCCACGTTGCGCTTATTCTGCCTGCCCTTTGCCGGCGGCGGCGCATCGATCTACCGGAGTTGGGGCAAGCTGTTGGGCCCATCGATTGAGGTGTGCCCAATTCAATTGCCCGGCAGAGAGAACCGCTTTAGCGAACCCGCGTTTAAAAATGCTCAGGCTCTCGCGCAGGCACTTGCCAATCAACTGCAACTGTATTCGAACAAGCCTTTTGCCATCTATGGTCACAGCATGGGTGCGCTGCTCGCCTTTGAACTAACGCGCGCTCTGCAGGCTAACGGCCTGGAGATGCCGGAGGTCCTGATGCTCGGCGCACATCGTGCCGCCCATCTGCCCCGCACCCGAGAGACCCTCTATACCTTAGACGACAAAACATTTATTGAACGCCTACAACGGTTTGGTGGCTTTCCTGAAGAGGTACTGGCGAGCGAAGAGCTATTGCAATTTCTACTGCCAACATTGAAGGCAGACTTTACATTGTGCGACACCTACACCCATACAGACGACTTGGCGCTGAACTGCCCCATTCATGTGTTTGCTGGCGACTCGGATCCTGAGGCACCGCCCGCAGTCATGGATTCTTGGCGTCAACACTCTAGTGTCGAAACGCAGATGCATGTTTTTCAAGCCGGTCATTTTTTTATTCGTACCGATCTTGAGAAAGTCATTCAAACGTTGAAAACTATCCCACAGTTTTCGCTCGCTAACCTGACCGGCAGCGAGCATGTCTAAAGAACAATCTGCTGGGCAAGACCCGCTTTCAGCGCGCGAAGAGTCCTATCGCCAGGCTTTACAAAAAGCGACCCAGACGATTCGGCAGTTGCTTGCAGAGAATGCCGCCTTGCAAAAAAAAGAGCCAATCGCGATCATCGGGATGGCTTGTCGTTTTCCTGCGGGTGCCAATAGTCCAGAGCAATACTGGAACTTATTAGATCAAGGCGTTGACGGCGTCACCGAAGCGCCGGAGACGCGCTGGAAGATCTCAGATTATCTATCGAGCGACAAGCTTGCCCCCGGAAAAATGTACACAGCGCGGGGCGGTTTTATCGATCAGCCAGTGGATGAGTTTGACGCTCGCTTCTTTGGCATATCGCCTAGAGAGGCGAACGGCCTAGACCCACAGCAACGACTTCTTCTTGAGGTGAGCTGGGAAGCTCTTGAAGATGCTGGCATATTGCCTGCAACACTGAAACATAGCCGTACCGGTGTCTATGTTGGGCTCTCGGGCGATGACTACGCGCGCTGTCACAGACACTCGGGCGCACCCCACACGATTGACGCTTACTCATTAACCGGAACGACACCAAGCACTGCAGCCGGCAGAATTTCTTACACCTTGGGCCTTCAAGGCCCAAGCATGGCGCTCGACACAGCCTGCTCTTCATCACTGGTCGCCCTCCACTTGGCGACTCGAAGCCTGCGAAGCGGTGAAACCGATATGGCTTTGGTCGGCGGAGTCAACTTAATCCTGTCACCAGAAAACCACATCGCCTTTTCCAAACTTCAGGCAATATCGCCTGATGGTCAGTGTCGCAGCTTCGACGCGAAAGCTAACGGCTACGTGCGCAGTGAAGGGTGTGCCATGGTGCTGCTCAAACGTGAGTCAGATGCCCTACGCGATGGTGACAAGGTGCTAGCAGTTATTCGCGGCACTGCAATTAATCAAGATGGTAAGACGAACGGCTTGGCCGCGCCAAACGGACAAGCGCAACAAGCAGTCATACAGGAAGCATTTAAAGATGCTGGCGTGACGCCTGCCCAAATTGAGTACCTCGAAGCGCACGGCACCGGCACATTACTGGGCGATCCAATTGAACTTGAGGCCATTGGGCAGGTCATGAGTGGGCATCGTGATAGCCGCCTGCCCGTTGGCTCGTCAAAGTCCAACATCGGTCACATGGAGCCGGTTGCTGGCCTCGGTGGCTTAATTAAAATCGTCTTGTCACTGCAACACGATTCGATACCCGCCAACTTACATTTCAATCAAGCCAATCCGCATGTTGACTGGACTGAATTACCGCTGGATATCGTGGATCAGCCTCGCGACTGGCCTAAACATTCCAGTGCCCGGATTGCGAGTTTAAGTTCCTTTGGCTTTAGTGGTACCAATGCGCACGTCGTGATCTCTGATTCGACCGAGACTAGAGCGCTTTCGCCAGACGCGCAGACGCCTTCAGTTCCAACAGCAGAACGACCTCTTCACGTGTTGAGTTTGAGCGCGCTGAATGAAAAAAGCCTCGAGACCTTGGCTCGTGCCTATCTACAAAAGCTTGAGCACTTAGCCACTCACCTGTTGGCAGATTTATGTTTTTCGGCGAACACCACCCGCACTGCTTTTGGTCAGAGGATGGCACTCGTTGCCTCTGATCGTGACAGTTTGATGCAGGGGCTGCAACGTTTTCTGGCTAAAGCCACCACGCCGAATCTGCATTGCGGCCAACTAGACTTAAAGACAGCCTCGCACCGTATGGCTTGGCTCATGACCGGACAAGGGTCGCAGTATGCCGGAATGGGCGCTGAACTCTATGGCCGCGAGCCAGCCTTCACAAAAGCGATTGATCGCTGTGCCGTGCAGCTAGACTCATATTTGGATGCCCCGCTCACGACGGTGTTGTTTGACACCAATTACGCCAAGCTCAACCAAACCGGTTATACGCAGCCCGCGCTCTTTGCGCTCGAGTACGCTTTGGCGCAAACTTGGCTCTCTTGGGGCATACAACCCGACCTGCTGGCTGGGCACAGTGTGGGCGAATATGTTGCGGCTTGCCTGGCCGGTGTGTTTAGCCTAGAAGATGGTTTAAAGCTAATTGTTGCGCGTGCAAGCTTGATGCAAGCTCTGCCTGCGGGCGGCACGATGGCTGCGATCTTTGCCGACGAGTCAACAGTTCTTAGCGCCTTGACTCTGCTAGATCTACATCAAGACTGCGACATTGCTGCAATCAATAGTTCGAGTGAAACCGTGATTGCAGGTCGTCAAGCTGCCGTTACAAAACTGATTAGTCACTTTCAAGCAGGCAAGATTCAAACGCGTGAGCTTAAAGTTTCACACGCCTTTCACTCGACTCTGATGGAACCCATCCTGAAAGAGTTTGAGGCTGTGGCGCAAGACGTAGCATTTAAGCCTGCAACCATACCGCTCATTTCGAATGTGACTGGCAAACTCGCGGGCACTGAAATTCTTACCCCCGCTTACTGGGCTTCTCATATTCGCTTACCTGTTCGCTTTGCTGAGACGCTCAAAGCGCTGCGTGAGCAAGGTGCTAGAAATTTCCTTGAAATTGGGCCTCATCCTGTGCTGACCAGCATGGCAAAAGGTCAGCTTCAAGCTGACGAAGACGCATACTTTGCGTCAAGCCTGCAAAAAGGACGCTCGGCTTGGGAGACGATGACAAACAGCTTAGCGGGGCTATCTGTTCAAGGCGTGTCGGTTGACTGGGACGGCTTCGATCGGCCCTTTAACCGCTCGCGGCAGTCTGTACCGACCTATCCATTTGATCGTCAGCGCTACTGGAGCGATGATGGTGAAGCCTTTGCCAAGCAACAGAGCATGGCCGATGTGCGGCCTACCAGCGATACCGTTGCGCCCCTTTTCTACCAAACTGTCTGGAAATCCCTACCCAGAACGCAGCCTCAAACGAGCTCTGCACAGAGCAAGGTCGAAGCTGGAACTTGGTTAGTGTTGAGTGAGCAATCGCAACAGATCACAGACGTTGAACTCGCCACGGCGCTGACACAGGCTGGGCAAACCGTTGTGTCAGCCGTGTTATCTGACGAGCGCGTTGAGCGCGACATCGCGATCGAACAGGCGTTTGAAAATCATTCCTCAGTGAGTGGCATTGTTTTTACCTTTGCTCAGTGTACTGAAGCTTCGCCTCTGACTGCGCTGTCAAAACGCTTTGAGGTGCTTGCGAGGTTGGCCCAGCTTGCTGCGGCACAAACAACGCCACCTAAGCTATGGCTGCTGGTGACTGAGCAGAGTCACACCAAGCTACTGGATCCGAGTGAGCCTGTCGGCGTGGCGTTGCAAAGCATGGCGCGCTCATTATTTTTAGAGTTTCCCACACTGCGCGGTGGCATCATCGATTGCCTGAGTGCCAATTACGCAGCGGTGACTAAAGACTTGCTCGCGCCCGATGGCGAAGACCTCCTGAAATGGGTTCAAGACGTACGACATGTTGCAAGACTTGAAAGTACCGCTGTAGTGGTCGATCCGGTCAACGCTTTGAAGGCCCAGGCCAGTTATTTGATTACCGGGGGCTTGGGTGGACTCGGGCTTCGAACTGCGCAGCGACTCGCTGAGCGCGGTGCCGGACAGTTGATCTTACTCGGGCGCTCCAAGCCGTCGCCTGCCGCCCTGCTGACAATTGAACACCTCAGAGCCCTCGGCGCAAAGGTTCAAACGTTGACGCTAGATGTCACCGATGAGGCAGCCGTTCAACGCTTGATCCAAGACTTGCAAGCGTCTGAGTTTCCCTTGCGTGGCCTGATTCACGCGGCCGGGATCATGAAACCGACGCCACTTGTGCAAACAGACACAAATACCGTGCATGATGTTCTTGAGGCGAAGGTCTCTGGTGCCTGGGTGTTGCATCGTCAAACTCAAGCACTCGATCTCGATTTCTTTATTATGTTTGGTTCGATTTCGTCACAGCTCGGCACCGCTGATTTCAGCGCTTATACAAGCGCAAACGGTTTCTTAGCGGGCTTGGCCCAGCTGCGCCGCCGACACAATCTTCCGGCGCTTTGTATCGACTGGGGTGTCTGGCAAGAAGGTGGCATGGTGAGCGCGGATGCACTCCGAGCCTCAGAGCGCAGTGGCTTTAAAGCCTTGGCTTTTGATCGAGGCTTGAATGCACTTGAGCAGCTACTCGGTGCGTCGGCTACTCAGGTCGCGGTTGTCGATGCTGATTGGCGAACCATCAAATCAGTCTTTGGTACTCGGCGAGCCGTCAGCTTGTTGAATAATCTGGGGGATGTTGCAGTCGCAAGCGAACCCAGCCACTCACCCACAACTCCGACCAATGTCTTTTTAAAAGAGCTCAAGCAAACCCCTGCGCGAGAAAAACTCTCTTTCATTCGACAGCAACTACAACTGTGTCTGGCCAAGGTTCTCCGTTTTTCAGAGGACCAACTCCCTGCTGTGGATTGGGGCTTTTTCGATATGGGCATGGATTCAATTTCTGCGGTTGAGTTTAGATTAGCCATTGAAGCGTTGACGCAACTTGAGTTGAATCAGTCTGTGGTGTTTGACTATCCTAATACTCAGGCGCTCGCCACTTATTTATCCTCGCTGCTAAGCCCAACCACAGCGGCGACTCAGCTTCCAGACAGTACCCCTAGTACGTCTTCATCCAGTGCCTTGAACCAGGGTGAGACATTGCAGTCGGACCTTGAAGATATTAGTCAATTGTCGGATGAACAACTGGCGGCCCTCATTGATGGCGAACTTGACGCACTTACGCAGGCGGACAATAAAAGATGAGTGACATGACGTCTGCAACCACGTTAACGCCTCTGCAAAAAGCTTATGCGGCGATTACTCAGCTTCGCCAAAAAGTTGCTCAGCTTGAGAAATCCGCGCACGAGCCAATTGCCATTGTCGGTCTGAGTTGCCGTGCGCCAGGAGCCAATACACCAGAGCAATTGTGGTCGTTGATTCGCGATGGCAAAGATGCAATTACCGAAATCCCCGCAGAGCGCTGGGACGCACAGCGCTATTTCGATCCAAAGCCTGGACAGCCGGGTAAGTCATACACCCGCCGTGGCGGGTTCATTGAAGGTGCCGATCAGTTTGATCCTGCCTTTTTTAACATCTCGGCAAGAGAAGCCGAGGGCATGGATCCACAACAGCGCATTTTGCTTGAGGTTGCCTGGGAGGCACTTGAACGCGCCGGTATCGCTGCAAACACATTAGCTGGGACCGCGACGGGGGTCTTTATCGGCGTCACAGCGAGCGACTATGGCCTGCTACAAGCCATGGACACCTCTTCACAGGAAGTCAACCCTTACTTTAATACCGGTACGCCATTGAATGGCTGCGCTGGTAGATTGTCGTATGTCATGGGGCTGCAAGGGCCCTGCATGGCGATCGACACCGCGTGCTCTTCGTCCTTGACCGCTATTCATTTAGCCTGCTCAGCGCTGCGCGCGAAAGAGTGCGACGCGGCGTTGGCAGGTGGTGTGAACCTCACTCTGTCGCCCCTGCTCTACGTCACCCTCTCCGCGGCCGGGATGATGGCGCCAGACGGACAATGCAAAAGTTTTGATGAGGCGGCAAACGGCTACGTACGTGGCGAAGGCTGCGGCATTGTCGTACTTAAACGCTATTCCGATGCGCTTGCCAACGGCGATCAAATTCTTGGCCTGATTCGGGGCAGTGGTGTCAATCAAGATGGCGCAAGTAGTGGTTTTACCGTTCCAAACGGCGTTGCGCAGCAAAATCTAATTCGCCAGACACTTGAGCGGGCCGGCGTCGCACCACAAGATATTGATTATGTTGAAGCACATGGAACTGGCACGCCGCTTGGAGATCCCATCGAGGCGCAGGCTCTAGGCAATGTGCTTGGGCAGTCACCAACACGCGTGCAACCCCTGATGGTGGGATCGATCAAATCCAACATCGGACACCTTGAGTCGGCCGCGGGCGTCATGGGTTTGATCAAGTTGGTCCTGGCCATGCAAAACGAGCTTATTCCTCGAACGCTACATTTGCACCGACCCAATACCCGCATTGACTGGAAAGGCCTGAATATTCAGCCTCTACACGAACCTGTTGTGTGGCCGCGCACTGAAGCCAAGACACGCTTTGCGTCGGTGAGCGCGTTTGGTGCCAGCGGCAGCAACGCTCATCTCGTACTGGAAGAAGCGCCTGCGCCAACAGCCCAGCCGACTGGTATCCGTTCACGCAGCGCGCAAGTGTTAGCGCTCTCAGGCAAAACAGACACTGCCTTGAAAGACCTTGCCAAACAACTGCGCGCTCACCTCGCTACGCACACCGAGCTCTCGTTTGAGCAACTATGCTTCAATCAAAATACGGGTCGCAACCAGTTTAATCATCGGCTTGCACTGATAGCCAATCACCGCCAGCAGGCGCTTGACGCTTTGGTTGCTTTCGCTGAAAACCGCCCATCAGAGGCTATCCAGCTCGGACGTCAAGTTGCAGGAAAAGTACCTAGCCCAGTTTTTTTGTTTACCGGTCAGGGTGGCGTCTATGCAGGCATGGGGCACGAGCTGTATGAGACGCAGCCTGTTTATCAGCAGGCGATTGATCGCTGCGCGCAAGAGCTTGAAACACTGAGTGACGTTCCGCTGTTATCTGTCTTGAGCCCGGATAGCGCGCTGTCAGGTAACTACCTCTCGCAGGCGCGGTATGCCCAACCTGCACTCTTTGCTGTGCAGTATGCGCTGGCAAGTTTGTGGCGCTCGTTTGGCACTGAACCTGCTGCGGTACTTGGGCATAGCATCGGCGAATACGCCGCGGCCTGTGTTGCGGGCGCGCTTTCGTTGAGCGATTCTTTGAAACTCGTTGTTAAACGTGCTGTTTTGATGCAAACGCTTGAGACTGCGGGCGGTATGACTGCCGTGTTTGCAGACGAGCAAACCGTTCGACAGGCGATCAGTCCTTATCTTGCAGAAATCGACCTAGGCGTCGTCAACAGTCAAAATAACGTGGTGGTATCCGGAAGCCCGTCTATCATCAAACTTGCTCTGGCACCATTGGTGGCCTCTGGCGTTCAAACGATTGATCTGACCGTCACACACGCGTTTCATTCGCCGCAAATGCAATTGATTCTTGAGCCCTTCGAGCAGTTTGCAAAAGGGATCGAGGCCAAAGAACCCGAAGTGCTTTATGTCTCGAGCGTGACTGGCAAGGTATTGACCAACGAGCAGGCGCTTGATGCGCAATATTGGCGCCGTCACTGCCGAGACACCGTTCAGTTTTCTTCGGGGTTAAAGACCTTGATTGACCGGGGCCACACACTGTTTATCGAGATTGGGCCTGGACAAGTCTTGAGCAATCTTGGGAAACAAGTCCAACCGGAGGCGCAGTTCCTGCCCTCAATCACCCACAAACAAACCGACTGGAAAACGCTCTCTCAGTCAGTGGCGAAGGCTTTCGTTGTGGGCGCTCAAATCGACTGGTCTGGCTTTGAAGCTGGCCATTCAACGCAAAAAATCACTCTACCCTCTTACTCGTTTCAACGTAAACGCTATTGGATTACTCAAAAGGATTCAGCAATGATTACCCCAAGCAACAACGGTGCTACAGCAACTGTTGTCAAACCGGAAGTCGTACGTCATCAACACGTACTAACTAAGTTGTGTGAACTGTTTTCTGTGTTGCTGCGCATTGCTCCTGCTGACATTGACGTACACGCTCAACTCGTTGAGATGGGCGCAGACTCGCTTGTGCTAGTTTCGGGCGTGAGCGTGATTGAAGACAATTTCGGCGTCAAGCTAGAAATTCGCCAATTCTTCGAAGAAATTACAAGTCTGGATGCGATCGCGGCTTACCTTGCCCAACACTCGATACTTGAGTTCGGTCAACCAGCGCCCGCCGCTGCGCATGCAGCTGCGCCCGTCGTTGCAGCGACGACACCAACGCTGACTGCGCCTCAGCTCGCGACGCCTCAGGTAGTCGTGCCCCAAGCCGTTGCACCACAAGTTGTTGCACCCACTTTTGCCATGCAACCAATGCCCGCCACACAGCCGATGGTGACAAGCTATGCCCAACCGGTTTCGGCGGAGCACATGAATGCGATGCAGCAAATCGTCATGGCGCAAACACAACTCATGTCGCAACAGCTGGCGATCTTGACCGGCAGCGCGAGTGCGATACAAGCCGTGCAAACAGCACCAGCGGCTCAACCGCTGAGCCCCACGCTGCCTGCGGGCGTCGTACAGCATACAAGTGTTACGTCGCATACGAGCGCACAGACTCAAACTGCTGCACACGTGGTGGCTCAACCTCAAGCGACCAAGGCCGTGCCTGCTCCGGTGGCTCCGGTAGCAGACGCTGACGATCGCTCGTCTCCCCTGAGGGCGCTGAACAGCCCCATTGTGCCCAATAACTCAGGCATGACCCCACAACAAAGCGCGCACTTGGCCGCACTGGTCGAGCGCTACCAAGCCAGAACAGCTAAGTCAAAAGCGTTAGCCCAAGCCGCTCGCCCCAAGTTATCAGACAGCCGTGCAAGCGTTGGCTTTCGTTTTTCAACCAAAGAAATTCTATATCCCATCACTGGTGTTGAATCGACCGGTTCGCGCTTACGCGATATCGACGGTAATGAATATGTCGATTTGACGATGGGCTTTGGGGTGCTGCTGTTTGGCAGCCGCCCTGACCACATGAAAGGTGTGCTTGAAGCTGAGATTCAGCAGGGCTTTCAGCTCGGCCCGCGCTCAGAGCATATGCAAGAGATCGCTCAACTCTTCACTGAAATTACCGGTCATGAGCGCGTCGGCTTCACCAACTCAGGGACAGAAGCGATCATGATCGCGCTGCGTTTGGCGCGCGCAGCAACAGGGCGTGACAAGATTGTCATTTTTGACCGGGCCTATAACGGTCATTCTGACGGCACGCTGGCAAAGACTGTTCGCTCGTTGAGCGGTGAACTGAACTCAGAGCCTGTGGCGCCGGGCATTCCATTGAATGTCGCTAAGGATGTTCTCGTCTTGGACTACGGCAATCCAGAATCGCTTGAGATTATTCGCAAGCACGCGCACGAGCTGGCGGCAGTGTTGGTTGAACCGGTTCAGAGCCGGCGACTCGATTTGCAACCAGTTGAATTTTTACGCGAGTTGCGCTCGCTGACCAAAGAACACGACGTCACGTTGATTTTTGACGAAATGGTCAGCGGCTTTAGAGCCCATCCCGCCGGCTTTCAAGGCCTGTTTGGTATTAAAGCGGATCTTGCCACATACGGCAAAATTGTTGGCGGAGGCACACCCGTTGGTGCAGTCGCTGGCGACGCTCGGTTCATGGACGGAATTGATGGCGGAATGTGGCAGTACGGAGATGCCTCGTACCCGACCGCAAAGCGTACCTATTTCGGCGGAACGTTTAATCAACACCCCTTCTCGATGGCTGCGACCTTAGCCACGCTCAGACATCTCAAGGCCTGTGGGCCTGCCTTACAAGACAACCTGAATCGCCGTACCGCTGCTTTTGCGCAACGCCTGAATACTTTTTTTGAAGAAGAAGAGTTGTCGATTCGAGTTGTTCATTTTGCCTCGACCTTTGGGTTCAAGTTTTCGGGCAATATCGAGATGTTCTTCTACCATTTGCTTGAAAAAGGCGTCTACATCTGGGAGTGGCGTGCCTGCTTTTTATCAACGGTTCACACGGACGAGGACCTTGATTTCGTCGTCAAGGCAATCAAAGAAGCGATCCAAGAAATGCGCAACGGTGGATTTTTGCCTCCGCGTGGTGGCGGGATCCCTTTAACAAAAAAGACTGAACCTGTGTCTTTGGCTCTAGCCACAGGTCCAAGCAAGAGCGCGAAGGCCTCAAAGCCTGCGCTTGCAACAGCGAGCCACTCGGCACCCAAAGCCCTTAACTTTGGACTGTATTTTTTTGGCAATTATGATGCAGCGTTTTCAAACGATAAATATGATTTGCTCATGCAAGGCACCCGCTATGGCGACAAAAATGGCTTTAATGCCATTTGGCTGCCTGAACGGCATTTTGATAAGTTTGGTGGATTTTCACCCAACCCCTCAGTGCTTGCCGCGGCACTAGCACGTGAAACCGACACGATTCAGTTACGTGCGGGTAGCGTTGTCATGCCGTTGCACCACCCTCTACGGGTGGCAGAAGAGTGGGCACTGGTCGACAATCTGTCGAATGGCAGAGCTGGCATCAGTTTCGCCTCTGGTTGGCACCCCAACGATTTTGCCCTCGCACCAGAAAAATTCTCAAACAACCGTGAATTTACTTTTGATGGGATCACCACGGTCAAGCGCTTGTGGTCCGGCGAGAGCGCTCAGTTTATGGGTGGCGACAACAAAGAGGTCACGCTCAGCATTTATCCCAGGCCAAAACAGCAATCCTTACCGGCTTGGCTGACGGTTGTTGGTAACCCCGATACCTACCGTAAAGCGGGCGAGATGGGCTTGGGGATTTTGACCAATCTGCTCGGACAATCGCTTGAAGAGCTAGAAAAAAATATTGCCATTTACAAACAAGCGTTGACCGACCATGGGCATCCCCCAGAGATTGGTAATGTGGTCGTATTGATCCACACTTTTATTTGTGAAGATCACACAACCGCAGTCGAAACTGCGCGTGCGCCAATGTGCGACTATTTATTGTCGAGCCTCTCTTTATTTCAAAAGATGGCCGAAAGCTTGCCCGCGCATCTACGCGATGTCAACCGGGCCAGTGAAGCAGACAAAGCATTTATCGTGGCCAAGGCTTACGAGCGTTACATCGCGGATCGCGCCCTGATTGGTTCACCTGAACACTGTCAGCCTATGCTTGAGCGCATGTCTCGCATGGGTGTGAACGAAGTCGCTTGTTTTCTGGACTTTGGTGTTGATGCCGCATCGGTCATGGCGAATCTACCCAACCTGACTCGCCTAAAGAGCACCTACGCAGACTCACTCATCGCTGGGCAACAAATCAGTGATCAGCCGGCAAACAGTTTTGCCTTAAGTGAAGCACAGCACCAGTTGTGGCTGCTCGCGCGGATGGATCCAGACGGCAACAAAGCGTATAACGACCCAGCGTCACTTGTGCTAACCGGTGCACTCAAGGTCAATCTTCTTGAGCAATCCTTGCAGAGCATTGTCGAACGCCATGAATCACTTCGAACTCGGATTGAGGCTGACTCCGGTCAATGGCAAGTCGTCGAACCCGTGACACAGGTCGTACTGGATATCGTTGATTTATCTGCACAGACCGACCCGCACCAGGCCGCACGTGAATGGATGCTTACCAAGTCTGGCGCCTTAGTGAACTTTTCACTAGACAAACTTTTTCATCCAACGTTACTTAAACTTGCCCCTGACCAACACATCCTTGTATTGAGCGCGCACCACATTATTAGCGATGGTCCTTCAATGGGCCTCGTGATTCAAGAAACGCTAGCACTGTACGAATCAGCTTGCAAAGGTGAGGTCGTGAAGCTGCCCACGGCGCCACGTTACGCCGATTTCGTGAACTGGCATGCGCAGCAAGCGCGAGCGCCACACATGCAAACGCATGAATTGTACTGGCTCAAGCAATTTGCACAGCCGATTGAACCTTTAGCGCTTGCCTGCGATTATGTACGACCTGAAGTTAAAACATTTAACGGCACGCGGCTTCGACACGTCATGGCCAAGACGCTCGCGTCAGATCTCAAAGTATTGGCGAGCCGTAATGGTTGCACGCTCTACATGCTGTTGATTGCTGCGTATTCCGCTTTACTTCATCGGCTGACGGAGCAACAAAAACTGGTGGTCGGTGCGCCTTACGCGGGACGCGGCATCGATGGCACGCAAGGACTCGTCGGCTACTGTATCCACATGCTTCCAATTTTGAGCGAATTACCACCTGGTGCGAGCTTTAGCGCTCATTTGGCGACGATCAAGCAAACGCTACTAGAGGCCTATGAGCATCAAGACTATCCGTTCGCCAGACTGATCGACAAACTAAACCTTAAGCGCGACCCGAGTCGCTCAGCGTTGGTGTCGACGATTTTCAATCTTGAACGCTTACCCAAAGACATCTCAGTCGCAGAATTAGTCGCTGCGCCCTATCCGCAACCCATTCGCTATACGCGCGTCGATCTAACGTTCACCTTGAATTTGATTGGCGATGATATTGTTCTTGAAGCCGATTACAACACCGACCTCTTTCAAGCATCGTCAATCGAAAGAATGGTGCAGCAATATGAATCTGTGCTTGAAGCCATCTGCTTGAACATCGACTCACCCGTTGCGCATATTTCTCTGCTGAGCCAAGACAAGCGTGAAGCGCTGCTAGCCAGTTGGAAAACACGCGCACCTGCAGCACCGGCCACTTGCTTTCATACGCTTTTTGAACAAGTTGCAAGCACTCATGCGGACAGCAATGCTGTGCTTCATCATCCAGCCACCTGCCCAGCAATCACTTACGATGCCCTCAATCGACAAGCCAACCAGCTCGCACGACGCTTGCGCAGCTTAGGTGTTGGGCCTGACCAGCGTGTTGGTGTCTGCCTGCCGCGTTCAACTGACTTAATCGTGGCGATGCTGGCAACAATGAAGGCCGGTGGTGCATATCTGCCGATGGATCCGTCGTACCCAGCAAACCGTTTGAATTACCTGCAGCACGACGCAAAGGTCAGCGTGCTGATCACCACGACGGCCATTGCCGAGCAAATTGAATTTTCTACGGCGCAACTGTTTTGTATTGACCAACAACGCGGGACGACCGAGCTTGAGATTGATACGAATTTATCACTGAACACTGATCCCTCAAACTTGGCTTACGTAATTTACACGTCGGGCTCAACAGGTCAACCCAAGGGCGCGCTGATGACGCACGCCGGTATGACTAACTATCTGCAATGGGCGGCTCACGCTTACGAGGCCTCTGAGGGCGATGGCTCACCGGTGCTAGGGTCAATTGGCTTTGACGCCACAATCACCAGTATCTTTGTCCCCCTCGTCGCTGGTAATCAAGTCATTTTGTTGCCAGAGGGTGTTGAGTTTGAAGCAATACAAGCTTTAGTGAACTCGCCTTTTGAGTACAGCTTTATCAAGCTGACGCCAGCGCATCTCGAAGTTTTGAATACCTTACGCGCAAAAAATCCGACGGCTGATGCGAGGCTAGCAAAATATTTGATCCTTGGTGGTGAGGCGCTAGCAGGAGCGAGTCTTGACCCGTGGTTCGAACATACCTCAACGTTGGGCATCAACGAATACGGCCCCACCGAGACGGTGGTGGGATGCTGCACGTTTGTGGCAACTCAACCGACGGGTGGCTCAGTACCAATCGGACAGGCAATTCAAGGGACACGACTCTACGTGCTAGACGCTTACCTTGAGCCTGTGGCACTTGGTATGGAAGGCGAACTGTACATCGGAGGTGCAGGACTCGCCCGCGGCTATCATGACCGACCCGGTCAAACGGCGAGCGTGTTTGTTCCCGATCCGTTCTGTGGCGAATTAGGTGCCGCGGGTGATCGCTTATACAAAACGGGCGATCGCGTGAAATATCGCGAAGACGGCTGCCTAATCTTTTTAGGTCGTATGGATAATCAAATTAAACTCAATGGCTTCAGAATAGAACCCGGAGAAATCGAAGCCGCCTTGGTGGATCTGGCTACCGTTCGCGAAGCGGCCGTCGTGGTTCGTGAAGACCAGCCTGGCCAAAAGCGCCTGGTGGCCTACATCACCCTTGACCATAACGCCCCGACCCAAACCACAGCGCATCTGAGACAACAGCTTTTGAAGGTGTTGCCCGCACACATGGTGCCCGGGGTCTTTGTCACCTTGACTGAGATGCCGCTTACCTCCCACGCGAAGATTGATCGGCAACAGTTACCCGCGCCGTCCTCTGAACAAACAGCGCCCGCTGGCGATTTGACCTTACCTTCGACTGAGCGCGAACAACAGATCGCCGCCGCTTGGTGCGAAGCTTTATCTTTAACCAAAGTCGGCGTGCATGAGAACTTCTTTGACATTGGTGGCAATTCGCTGTTATTGCTACAAATCTTCAAAAAAATCGAACCACTTCTTCCGGCTCATTTCTTAATTGTTGATCTGTTTCGCTATCCAACGATCGCGAGCCTCTCAGAGCAATTAGGTCGACAAGAGTCTACACAAACCACCAATATCAGCGAGATTCAACAACGGGCGGCGCTACAAAAGTCAGCCGCGACGGAGCAGGCTAAGCGCCAACGCGCCGCTAAAAGTGTTGTCAAGAGTCGTCGTCAAACCGCATAGTTGTTATGGAAGCGCTGCCCGTGAATCAAGAAGTCGAGAACACAGAACTTGGAGATGTCATTGCCATTATCGGCATGGCAACCCGCCTGCCAGGAGCACCCAACCTGCAGGCCTACTGGGAACTCCTTCGAGAAGGTAAAGAAGGCATTGTGCATTTTTCGAAAGAAGAATTGCTTGCCGCTGGCGTTCCTGAAGACGTGATTGAGGATCCCGCTTTTCGGAGTGCAAAAGGCTACCTCGCTGATGTGGATATGTTTGACGCCGCTTTTTTTGGCATCTCTCCGCGTGAAGCGGAGTTGATGGACCCACAACACCGCGTCATGATGGAGTGTGCCTGGGAAGCCATGGAACACGCCGGCTACGAGCCGTCGTCTTACCCAGGACGCGTGGCGATTTTCACCAGCGCTGGAATGAACACCTATCTGGCATTCAATATCATGACTCACCCAGGTCTGATTGAAGACGTGGGCGGTTTTCAGTTGTCGATGTACAACGACAAGGACTTCGTTCCAACACGTATTGCCTACAGCATGAACACTCACGGGCCTGCGATCGATATCGGTACGGCCTGTTCATCATCGCTGGTTGGCATCCATATGGGGTGTCAACATTTATTGTCTTATCAGTCCGACATGGTGCTCGTGGGTGGGGTCACGGTACACTTTCCGCAACAGACCGGCTACATACACGAGGCGGGCTCGGCGTATTCTCCAGATGGCCATTGCAGACCGTTTGACGCGACCGTCAGCGGCCTGGTGGATGGCAATGGCGCCACCGCCGTGATTCTGAAGCGCCTGAGTGACGCTATTGCAGATGGTGATCACATTCATGCCATCGTTCGCGGCAGTGCCATTAACAACGACGGCTCAGACAAGATTGGCTACTCGGCGCCCAGCATTGATGGTCAAGCCGAAGTCATTCTTGAAGCACAAGCTGCAGCAAGCGTGCATCCTGACGACATTAGCTATGTTGAAGCACACGGAACCGCCACCCCTCTGGGGGATCCGATCGAGGTTGCAGCACTCACTCAGGCCTTTCGCTCTGGCACAGAGCGTAAGGCCTACTGCGGCTTAGGGTCGGTCAAGTCTAATATTGGCCACGTCGATAAAGCTGCAGGGATGGCGGGCCTTATCAAGATTGTTTTGTCCCTACAAAATGAACAACTTGCACCAAGTCTGAGGTTCGAGTCGCCGAATCCCAAGCTCAATTTACCCAATACGCCTTTTTACGTTGTCAATAAACTGCAGGCGTGGCCCCGTGTCGAGGGTACGCCACGTATCGCTAGTATCAGCTCGTTCGGTGTTGGCGGTACAAATTCGCACGCCATTTTGCAAGAAGCCCCGCCACAAGCTGCTGGAAGCGAATCGCGTTTAAGTCAGTTGTTAGTCCTCTCAGCTAAGACTGAGTCAGCGCTGACCGCGCAGGCTAATCAACTCGCGCGCTTCCTCTCTGAACACCCCACTGTCAGCTTGCCAGACGTAGCGGCGACGCTGCAACGGGGACGAAAGCGGTTTGCGCACAGGCTCGCCATCGTATGCTCAAGCGTCCAAGATGCTGTGAGTCGCCTCGAACACGCCGCACACACACACACGGATCGCAGTTCAACTGGTCGCGTGACCTTCATGTTTACCGGACAAGGCAGTCAATACGCCACCATGGGTAAGGCACTGTACCGAGCCGAGTCCGAATTCAAGACACACTTGGATCAATGCGCAGATATTCTTTTACCCCTACTGGGCAGAGATATTAGAAGCGTCCTTCTGTGCGAGGACGCTGAACGGGAACAGGCTCAAGAGTGGTTGCGACAAACAGAATTGGCACAACCCACTTTATTCTCGATTGAATATGCGCTTGCCAAGTTGTGGATGAGTTGGGGCGTTGAGCCTAATGCAATGATCGGCCATAGCCTAGGCGAGTATGTCGCGGCTTGCCTCGCTGGCGTATTTAGTCTTGAGGATGGCCTGAAGCTCGTCAGCGCGCGTAGTCGACTGATGCAGAGCATGCCAGCCGGAAGCATGCTGGCAGTCAGCCTCTCCGAAGCCCGCGTTCGTGAAACGCTAGTGAGCGCACAATCAAAATTAGACATTGCAGCAGTCAATGCCACGAACCTGTGCGTCGTGTCTGGCCCAACTGAGGAAATTCAGGCCTATCAAACGTCCTTGCAAGCCCAGAACATTCAAACGCGACCACTGCACACCTCGCATGCTTTTCACTCAGCCATGATGGAGCCCATGCTCGACGCGTTCGCAGCCATTCTGAAGACTGTGACGCTGCGGCAACCCTCAATTCGTTACGTCTCAAATGTCACGGGCACCTGGGTGACAGATGCCCAGGCGACTAGCGCTCAATACTGGCTTGATCATATCCGCCAAGGCGTGAAATTTCACGCTGGTCTGCAAGCCGTGCTAGAGAAGTTTCCAACCGATGTCCTGTTAGAGGTCGGTCCGGGACGCACTCTGACCAGTTTGGCACGGATGACACCAGTCTCAAGTGGTGAACCTCCAGTTTGCATACCAAGCCTTCCACCGGCCGAGGCCTCGAGCCCCGCTGATCAGTTCATACTCAATAGTCTCGGTCAACTTTGGATGTCGAACTGTGACATTGATTGGGACGGCTTTTACGCCAATGAGCAACGGCTTCGACTGCCATTGCCGACCTACCCCTTCGAACGAGCAAAGTTTTGGATTGAGCCACGACTCAGTCAAAACGTCGATCAGGTATCTCTGGAAAGTGCTGCCCGCCGTACTCAACCAAAGGAATGGTTTTACGCGCCTGATTGGAAAACCACCGCAGCGCTCAATTCAGACACCACACAAAGCGCACGACGCTGTGCCATTGTTCACTCGTCCTGCGCCTTGAGCGCAGCGCTTGAGCAATCGCTTGTTGCAAAGGGCCACGCGGTCACAATGCACGCTGTAGAGTCGCTTTCGGCCGCTTCGTTTGACTCAAGCGACATTGTGTTTATCATCGATGTAGACGCTGACACTTTGAGTGACACCTCAGAAAAGCGCGTTCAAGAGCGTGAAACAATCCCTTTGCACCCAGTGCTCTCTGTTGTTCGCGCGTTGGCGGCCACGGGGGCAGAGTCCTTGGTCACGCTCTGCCTCGTGTCGCAACGAGCCTTGAGTCTAAGCGCCGATAGTCACCTTAATCCCGTGCGTGCTGCCTTGACGGGGTTGCTCAAGACAATTCCTTACGAACACACTGACATTCGTACGCAGTTCATAGATGTCACTCGGCCCAAACAGTCGAGTCAGCTCAATCGTGTCGCTCAAGCTATTTGCCACGAAGCACTGGCACTCCAGCCCGCTGAAATGGTTGTTTTGCGTCAAGGGGCCAGATCAGTTCCTCAACTCAGGGCATTCACAGTACCCAGCACAACGAACGAACTCGCCTCAGACCCACATGAACAATCGGCCTTGGTACATAAGAACGGTGGTTACCTCATCCTGGACGGTCTGACCGATATCGGTATGGTCTTCGCTCAAAGCCTTGCGCAGTTCGGTGTAGCGAAATTGGTGCTGACAACCAGTCAAACACTGACTCCCGCACTGTCAGACAAGTACCAGGCAGGATTGGCAGTGTTGGCAGAAAAAGGCGTGCAAGTGACCCTCAAAGAGGTCAACGCCAATTCTCTTCAAGAGCTTGAACAACTGACAACGCAAACACTCGCGGCCTGGGGGCACCTGGACGGCATCGTTGACGCCTCAGACATGCATGCCAACAAACCAAACGGCGTTTGCGCCACGATTGAGTGGTCAGACGTCGAAGCTTATCTGCAACAACAGCAACAACGTATACAGGCACTTGAACAGGCGACAGAAAAGCTCTCACTCGATTTTTGTATGTTGATGTCATCATTGAGCGCCCAAATCGGAGCCTTGGGCCAGGCGCCGCACAGCATCGCCAGCGCGTATCTTCAAGCCTGCGTGCATCAACTCAACCGACGTAGTGCGTTTCCATGGATGATTGTTCAATGGGACGCGTGGAAAGCTGGCGAGACTTCAAGCGTTGCGTCTGAGCGGGCCAAAGACTTCACGATTTCGCCCTCTGAAGGCGCGCTGGCCTTTAGTCAGTTGTTGAAGCTTGGCGCAGTGCAGTGCGTCATCATCGCCACGAACCCACCCATGTTGCGTCGGGCAGGCATTTTGAAGCAAACCGATGCCAGCATCCCTGAGCAGGCGAGCGCCGAACGTCGCTACGACCGGCCAAATATCTCGAGCGCCTTTGTTGCCCCGCGCAATGAACACGAGCAGAGTGTTGCCCAAAGTTGGCAGAAATTTTTGGCCATTCATCAAGTTGGCGTTGAAGATAACTTTTTCGATCTGGGCGGCCACTCGTTGTTAGGCGCTCAATTGACCATGGAGCTTCAGCAGAAATTTGGTGTTCTGGTAGACATAGGTTTGCTCTTTGCACATCCAACAATCGCCCAACTCAGTGCAGTGCTGATTGAGAGGCAAGTGGCACAAACAAATGAAGCGCAGCTTTTAGCGCAGTTAGACAAACTGGAAACCATGACTGACGAGGAAGTCCAGGCACTATTGGCACGAGATGACTTGCCACCCGAGCTCGCACGAGCACTTGGCCTCGATTCTGAAACCTAATACTCAACTCAAAGCGGAGTTTGCAATGACAACTGAACAAACTGAAACACAATACATTGTGGTGATCAACCATGAAGAGCAATATTCAATTTGGCCTGACTTCAAAGAGATCCCTCTAGGCTGGAAAGATGCGAATTTTCGTGGGGCAAAGGCGGCCTGCCTTGAACATATCAACACCGTATGGACGGACATGCGACCCCTGAGCTTACGTTTGAAAATGAATGCCACAACAGCGTAACGAATTCTGCATCTCAACTTAACCGACAGGTAACCCGATGAATCATCAAAAACCCTACGAGGCCGTTATTCGCAAATGCTGGGCCGATCCAGCTTTTAAGGCACGCCTACTCGCTGATCCAATGACTGTCATGAAAGAAGAAGGTATGTCAGTGCCGATCGGAGTCACCAGCGTTGCCGCGATTGAAAATGGGCCGTCGCAGTTGACCTTGATGATTCCTCCTAATCCTGACGACCTGACAGAAGAACAAAAGGCTGGGATCGTTGCGGGTGGCTATTTCATATTTTCGCGAGGCGGTTTCTCTTGCGACTTTGTCGTTCACAATCGATAAGCATCAACCAATGACGTCTTTAGCCAATCGACTGGCGGGTCTTTCTCCCGCTAAGCGAGCGTTGCTTCAAAGAGTAACCGCCTTAGCCGATGGAAAGGCAGGTGAACTTGAGCCCATTGCCCCTCGAGCGGCGGATGCTGCGCCCCCCCCGCTTTCGTTTGCTCAGCAGCGTCTTTGGTTTCTCGATCAGCTTGAGGGGGCGAGTGCCACCTACAACATGCCGGTCACGGTCAGGCTAGAGGGTCCGCTTAATCTTCGCGCGCTCGAACAAGTTTTTAAAGAGATCGTCAGGCGTCACGAATCTTTACGATCAAATTTTCTTGCTGAAAACGGTCAGTCACGACTCGTGATTCATGACTCGATGGATGTCCAGACTCGATTGATCGATATCAGCGATGGTGCTCCAGAGCAGCAAGAAGAGCGCATGATGGCGCTGGCCGTTCAAGAGGCTCAGACGCCCTTTGACCTGGCGCGCGACCAGCTACTACGAACCACGTTAATTAAGCTTAACGAGCAACACCACATTCTATTGCTGACGATTCATCATATCGTTTCTGATGGTTGGTCGATTGGTAACGTACTGTTGCACGAAATCACCACGCTTTATGTCGACTACTCAGAGGGCCGCGATTCGACCCTCGAGCCTCTGCCCTTGCAATACGGTGACTTTGCACTTTGGCAGCGCGAGTGGCTAAGCGGTGCCCGTCTTGAGGCGCAGGTTGAATACTGGAAAACACAGCTTAGGGGCGTGCCCACTCTGCTTGAACTTCCCACGGATCATCCTCGCCCAGCGATACAAAGTTTTGTTGGACAGACTTACAATTTTTCATTAAACAAAAATTTATTAGTCGCACTGAAGACGCTCAGTCAAGCGTCAGGCACCACGCTGTTCATGACGCTTTTGGCGGGCTTTTCGGCGCTGTTGGCGCGTTACAGCAGACAAGAAGACGTCGTTGTTGGTTCGCCCGTCGCGAATCGCACACGTAAAGAACTCGAGCCATTAGTCGGATTCTTTGTCAATGCCTTAGTCTTTCGCAGTACGTTTACCGAGAATATGACCGGTATCGAATTGCTCAAACAGATTCGCCAGACCTGTTTAGATGCCTACAAACATCAAGATGTGCCCTTTGAACGACTCGTCGAGGCGATCAAGCCCGAACGTAATGCGAGCTTCAGCCCGCTGTTTCAAGTCATGTTTATTTTGCAAACGCAAAATCAAGAGCGCACCGGCTTGAAAGCAGGCGAACTCACCATGACCAGCCTGCCAATGGATGCGGGCACTTCGATGTTTGATTTGACGCTGAAGCTAGAAGAGCAAGGTGGTGAAATTCAAGGTGAGTTCGAGTACAGCACTGCGTTATTTGAAACCGCCACGATCAAGCGCTTTATCGAGCACTATTTGCAATTGCTTGAGGGCCTGGTGATGCACCCAGAAGAGCGCCTCTCAAGCCTCCCACTCATGCTCGCGCCTGAACGCAAGACCGTTCTACTGGATTGGAATTCAACCACCTGTGCCGTAGATGCTGAACAAAGCATTTGTAGTCTTTTTGAACAGCGCGTTCAACAGCATCCAAACAAAATAGCGTTGCGCTTTGATGGCCAAGCGCTAACGTATGCAGAACTTAATCAGCAGGCGACTCAACTCGCAGCGTATTTGCGTACGCAAGGCGCGACAACTGAAACACTTGTCGGGCTATGCCTCAATCGCTCAAGCGAACTGGTCATCGGTGCGCTCGCTATTTTAAAGACCGGGGCCGCTTACGTACCTCTTGATCCAGCCTACCCGCTCGATCGCTTGTCTGGGATGATCGAAAGTTCGGGTTTGCAGTTGATTCTTTGTGAACGTGCGACGATCGAAGCCCTACCGAAGAACATTGGCCAACATGTCCTGATCGATCAAGACAAAGTGACGATCGCGGCATGTGAACATCGCTTCACGCGCCAGACCCTCGCTGACAGCTTGGCTTACGTGATCTACACCTCTGGCTCAACCGGCAAACCCAAAGGGGTGCAGATCTCCCATCGTGCCTTGCTGAATTTTTTGCTCACCATGCAGCAAAAGCCTGGTTTCAGCGAAAGTGAGACGCTATTAGCCGTC
>JAIPCU010000079.1 GCA_021738045.1 Candidatus Methylopumilus sp.
CTGGCGTCGGCCCAATACATGCCCACCGCCTGCTGCAATGCTTCACTCAACCCTGCGCGCTGTATCAAGCCTCGTACGCGACGCTCCGCGCAATAGTTTCTGCACCCTTAGCCGCGCAGCTGGTGGCGCCGTTAAGCCAGGCGCATGCTCAATACATTGAGCGTGGATTGCGCTGGGCGACCGAGTCGGGGCAGTCGCTGATTACGCCCGACCACGCTTACTATCCAGAGCGCTTGCGACAACTACCGGATGCACCGCTAGTCCTGTATGCCTCCGGTGCCCTCAGACGTCTCGAGCAAGAGGCGCTCGCCTTGGTGGGAGCGCGCAATGCCACCCCAGACGGCCTAGACCACGCCCACGCCTTCGCGCTGTACTTGGCTGAGCATGGCTTTGTCGTAGTCAGTGGCTTGGCACACGGCATCGACGCGGCCGCCCATCGCGGCGCGCTCAAGGCAGGCTCAGAGCGTGGCGGCACCATCGCCGTGTTGGGAACAGGTGCCGATATCATTTACCCCACTGCACATCGCGCCTTAGCTGACGACATCTTGTCATCGGATGGCTTAATTTTGTCAGAGTTCGCTTTAGGCTGCCCAGCCCTAGCCGCACACTTCCCGAAGCGTAATCGCATTGTTGCAGGGCTCAGCCTGGGCGTCGTGGTGGTTGAAGCGGCCCTAAAAAGCGGCTCTCTCATTACCGCACGCTTGGCCGTTGAGATGGGGCGCGAGGTCTTCGCTATACCCGGCTCAATTCATTCGCCGCTGTCGCGTGGGCCGCACTCTCTAATTAAGCAAGGCGCCAAACTCGTAGAGTCGGGTGCTGATATTCTGGCCGAATTGCGCCCCGATGCCGGACGACTTGCGGCGTACTCGCCGCCCTCACCTCGCGCGCAGGCGCCAAGCTCACCCACTTGGAACGCAATCGGCTACGATCCTATCACTGAAGAGCAACTGCAGCGTCGCACCGGTTTACCACCAGCGCAATTACAAGTTGAACTCTTTACCCTTGAACTCGAGGGTCATATTGAACGTCGAGGTCATGGCCAGTTTGTCAGAGCGCATGCTCGAACAGCCTGCTAATAAGTGAACACACTATGCAACAGCACTTTTATGTCTTAACACGCAAGCGAGGCCTGCTCTGGGCTGCGCGCATCGCAGCTGTGCTGCTGAGCGCAGCAGCCGCTGCGGCCAATGCACTTGAATGCAGTATCACCTTACAAACGGATGACGCACTGCGTTTTGTGCCCTCGCATATCTCGGTGCCCGCCGCGTGTAAAGACTTCACCGTCACGCTGACACACAAGGGGCATCTTCCGCCTCTAGCGATGTCACATAACTGGGTGTTGACAAAAAAAAGTGATCTTGATGGGGTGGCGCGTACCGGCATGCTAGCGGGCGCTGACGCCCATCACGTCGATCAAAAGGATAAGCGAGTGATTGCCCATACCAAATTGATCGGCACCGGCGAAACAACAAACGTAACGTTCGCTGTCGCGCAACTGAAAGCCGGCGAACAGTATGTTTTTTTGTGTACCTTTGCTGGCCACTCACCAATTATGCGTGGTACGTTAAGCTTACAGTAGCAACCACAGCAAAGATTTTGTCTTCCCTAAACTTGAGGTTCGTCATTATGACTATTCGTCACACTCTTAATACGCTAGGCCGACTGGTGGCCACACTCACGTTAAGTGCCGCCACGCTGGCAGTGGCGCACGCTGCTGACTTCAAGGCGGGCTCGCTTGAAATCAATGATTTATGGGTGCGTGGCTCTGTGCCTGGCCAAACCAATGGCGCAGGCTACATGCAGATTAACAACCCTTCCGGAGTCAGCGATCGTTTACTGTCAGCACAATCTGAAGCCTCAACACGCCTCGAGTTACACACTGTCCTCACCGAAAACGGCGTGGCAAAGATGCGTCAAGTACAGGGCATTGACATCCCCGCCAAAGGTTCTGCCAAGCTTGCGCCTGGCGGCTTTCACCTGATGTTCTTGCAGCTCACGGGGCCCTTTAAACAGGGTGACTCAGTGCCCGTCGTCTTAAAGTTTGAAAAAGCCGGCGAAGTACGCGTGAACTTTACCGTCAAGCCCTCAACCTTCAACCCAGGCAGCGCGGGCGAACAAGGCCACAGCGGCATGAAGCACTGAGTACCAAGCACTAAGTACTCAGTGCTTCATGCTCAGTACTGAGCACTCAACACAAGCAGTCAGTCCTTAGGCTGGGGCTGCGCGGCTACCAAAGACCGCCGACCCCACCCGGATTTCCGTTGAACCTTCTTCGATTGCAAGTTCAAAGTCACCGCTCATCCCCATCGATAAGCGCTCAAGCGACACCCCAGCAATGCCCTCTTGCCGAGCTTGATCGCGCAGCTGGCGTAACTGAGAAAAACACTTGCGTACTGCGATAGGGTCGTCTGAGAGCACTGCCATCGTCATCAGGCCTTTGACGTGCAAGCTGGGATATTGCGACAGTTGCTTTAAAAACGGTACGAGTTCTGCGGGCTCAAGCCCCGACTTGGTGTCTTCGGTAGAAGTCTTAACTTGTACCAGCACGTCTAAGGTACGACCCTCGAGTTGCAAGCGCCGTTCAAGCGCCTCGGCCAACTCGAGGCGATCAAGTGACTGCAACTCGCTGGCATAGCGTGCCACCTCTTTGGCCTTGTTGGTTTGCAAACTCCCGATCACAACCCAACTGACATGACAGTCTTCTAACAGCGGCGCCTTTTGTGCGACCTCTTGCATGCGATTTTCGCCAAACCGAGTAAAGCCCAGCGCTAGCGCCTCGCGGATCGCATTCGAGTCAAACGTTTTGCTAACGGGCAATAACTCGACCTCAGCGGGATCGCGCCCAACGCGTGCGCACGCCGCGGCCATCCGCGCCTGAATCTGGCTGATGCGCTGAGCCATCGAAGAGGTCAACGTCGGTTGGGCTGGTACGCCACGGTGCTCTGAATCTGAAGAGGTGCTCATATTTAAGGCGCAAAAAACTTAGGGTTAAACGGCTGGCACGACTGTCAAAGCAGCCAAGGTAGTCAAGGCACTCAGCGCACTCGATGCAGTCAATACAGCGCACATCTTACGACAACGCCTGCGCCAGAAGAAAAACGCACCCGTTTGGTGCTTGCCACATATTTGGGGCATCAAAACGGGCTGTCGCACCAAATGCGTGCGCCGCGCCTCGAACTCGATCCCTTCACCCAAACCGTTCTTAGGAATTCAGCCCCATTCTTCAGTCTGTCGCATCATGACGAAGGCCACACCCAAGCTCGTACCCGTTCATTTGGCAATTCAGCGCTATCAGAGAGGAGTTTGTATCCAAAAATCATACCTCATCGAAAAGCTGGCACAACTTTTGCTTTAGACCACTCAAGCATAGCCCTCAACCTAAAGGACTCTATGCGGCCCTTGAACCGGCGCAGCCGAACAGTGATCTACTCAGGAGTGTATAAATGAAACGCAGATTAGTTCTAAAGCAGTTGACCGCCGCTAGCCTTCTAGCCATGACGGGTTTTGCAGGTACCGCTTTTGCTCAAGACACCATTAAAGTTGGTATCTTGCACTCGCTATCAGGCACCATGGCCATTTCTGAGACAGCGTTAAAAGACGTTGCCCTAATGACCATTGACGAAATCAACGCCAAAGGCGGCGTTTTGGGCAAAAAACTCGAGGCCGTGATCGTTGATCCTGCCTCAAACTGGCCCTTGTTTGCTGAAAAAGCGCGTCAGTTGATTGCTCAGGACAAAGTCTCAGTAGTATTTGGTTGCTGGACCTCGGTCTCGCGCAAATCTGTATTGCCCGTCTTTAAAGAGCTCAACAGCCTGCTGTTCTACCCCGTGCAGTACGAAGGCGAAGAGCTTGAGAAAAACGTGTTTTACACCGGTGCCGCACCGAATCAACAAGCGATCCCTGCTGTTGAGTACCTGATGAGCGCGGACGGCGGCGGCGCTAAGCGCTTTGTCTTGCTTGGCACCGACTATGTGTACCCACGCACCACCAACAAAATCTTGCGTGCCTTCTTGATTTCTAAGGGTGTGAAAGAGAGCGACATCGACGAAAAATACACACCGTTTGGTCACTCTGATTATCAAACCATTGTTGCTGACATCAAGAAATTTTCGACCGGTGGCAAAACTGCGGTGATCTCGACCATCAACGGTGACTCAAACGTACCGTTCTACAAAGAACTTGGTAACGCCGGCCTGAAAGCCACCGACGTACCAGTCGTGGCATTCTCAGTGGGCGAAGAAGAACTGCGTGGTGTAGATACCAAGCCTTTGGTTGGTCACCTGGCTGCCTGGAACTACTTTGAATCAATCAAGAATCCAGTGAACGCTGAGTTTGTCGCCAAATGGAAAGCTTACGCAAAAGCCAAGAATCTGCCTAACTTTGCCACTGCAGTGACCAACGACCCAATGGAAGCCACTTACGTCGGCATGTACATGTGGAAGCAAGCCGTTGAGGCCGCTAAAACAACCGATACTGACAAAGTGATTGCGGCGATGGGTGGCCAAACGTTTGCGGCACCCGATGGCTTTACCATCATGATGGACAAGACCAATCATCACCTGCATAAGCCCGTCTACATCGGCGAAATTCAGGCGAACGGTCAGTTCAACGTGGTCTGGAAAAGCAAAGGCCCGATTCGTGCACAGCCTTGGAGCCCCTTCATTGCGGGTAACGAAGGCAAACAAGGCCTGTAATTCGCCACACTATGAGATTGCATCAACATGTTCTTGATTTACCCTACCTTAAGAAGGTGGCTGCTCGTTGTGTTGCTCGCCTTACCGATGCACTGCAGCGTTGCCGCCGACTTGGTCGAGCGCTCAGTCCTGAGCGGTCTGACCGGCGACACCAACACCGAGAAGGTAGAGTCGATTACAGCGTTGGGGCAACTCACCTCTCCTGGCGCAGCCGCAGTGTTGGCTGCGTTGGGAGCGGGCAACGTTCTGATTACCTCTGACAACAAAGTTTTATTAGTGGTCGGAGCAGGTAAAGCGCTTGACCCCACAACCGGTGAAACAGTTGTGGCTCCTGCAGATGCCCAGCAATTTATGCTGAACAATCGGCTGCGTAGTGCACTTCAAGCGGCGCTTGCAAGCGCAGAGTTATTTTCGCCTCAGCGCACTGTGCGCTTGGCTGCTGCACAACGTCTACAAAAAGAAGCCGATCCCGCGCGCGCACCTTTGCTTGAGCGTGCACTGGAAGCCGAGCAAGACCCCGTCATTAAAAGTGCGTTGAATATCGCCTTAGCGAGCGGTTCGATTAAAAGTAGCGATGCCTCAACGCGGCGCCGCGCTGTGGCGTTGCTTGGCGACAGCAAAAATGCAAGCTTCAAACCCCTATTGACTGCGATGGTCACGCCTGACGCTACTGGCTCTTTCTCTGAGCCTGACGCTGACGTGCGCGCGGCAGCAAAAACCGCCATCGCCCAAATTGAATGGCATCAAACCGTTGTGGCCTGGGTGGGCAATCTCTTCTTTGGAATCAGCCTTGGTAGCGTGCTGTTACTGGCTGCACTCGGCCTAGCGATCACCTTTGGCCTCATGGGCGTGATCAACATGGCGCATGGCGAACTCTTAATGATTGGCGCCTACGCCACGTACCTCGTGCAAGGGCTGTTTAAACAATGGTTACCTGGCTGGATTGACTGGTATGTCGTGGCCGCCTTGCCGGTCGCCTTCATCGTCACCGCGCTGGTGGGGATGGCGCTTGAGCGCACCGTGATCCGCTGGCTCTATGGTCGACCACTTGAAACTTTACTGGCGACCTGGGGGATCAGCTTGATCCTGATGCAGGCAGTGCGCAGTTTATTTGGCGCGCAAAACGTCGAAGTCGCCAACCCGAGCTGGATGAGTGGGGGCGTCACAGTCTTGGGCAATCTTTCACTGAGCTACAACCGTATCGTGATTATTGGCTTTGCACTGTGTGTCGTGATCGTCGTATGGTTGGTCTTGAACCACACACGCCTAGGTCTTTTTGTGCGGGCGATCACTCAAAATCGCCGCATGGCAGATTGTGTTGGGGTACCCACCGGTCGCATTGATATGCTGGCCTTTGGGTTGGGTTCTGGGATTGCAGGCCTGGCTGGCGTTGCGTTATCGCAGTTAAGCAACGTGGGGCCTGATCTTGGCCGTGGCTATATTGTGGATTCATTTATGGTGGTGGTGCTAGGCGGTGTCGGACAACTTGCCGGCACGGTAGTCGCCGCGATGGGCCTGGGTGCTCTGAATAAATTTATTGAACCCTTCTGGGGTGCCGTGATCGCCAAAATCGCGATTTTGTTATTCATCGTGCTCTTTGTACAAAAACGCCCACAAGGGTTGTTTGCACCCAAAGGGAGAAGTGCAGAATGAGTGTAGCCACAATGGCGCCCGCCGCCACAATCTCCTTATCCTCTGCGCCCACCGCGCTGTATTCGCCTCGCGCCTGGACCGCGATCGCGATCGTCGTGGGCGTGTTTGCCTGTTTGCCAGCGCTTAACCTGATGTTTCCGGTTGGGCATCCGCTACACGTGTCTTCGTTTGCGATCGGTCTGATCGGTAAATTTATTTGCTATGCGATGGCAGCACTCGCGCTCGACTTAGTGTGGGGTTACACCGGCATTTTGTCCTTGGGTCATGGTTTATTTTTTGCGCTGGGTGGCTACGCCCATGGCATGTACTTAATGCGCGCGGGTAAAGCGTCTGCGGATATTGTGCCCGACTTTATGACCTTTCTGAGCTGGAAAACCTATCCTTGGTTTTGGTCGTTTACCGAACACTTTTGGTACGCCATGTTTTTGATGCTGGCCGTACCAGGCTTGCTTGCCTTTTTATTCGGCTACTTCGCGTTTCGTTCGCGAATCAAAGGGGTTTATTTTTCGATCATCACTCAAGCCCTCACCTTTGCAGCCATGCTGTTATTTTTTAGAAACGAAACAGGCTTTGGCGGCAATAACGGCTTTACCGATTTTAAAAAGATTCTTGGATTTGACATCACCTCGGCCAGCACCCGCGCAGTGTTGTACTGGGTCAGCCTATCAGCCTTGTTAGGTGCACTCGTGTTAGGTCGCGCCATCACACAATCCAAACTCGGTCGGGTGCTTACGGCCATTCGCGATTCTGAAAGTCGCTTGCGCTTTTTAGGCTACGAGCCACTCGGTTTCAAACTGTTCATCTGGACACTGTCTGCAATGCTATGCGCGGTGGCCGGTGCCCTCTATGTGCCACAAGTTGGCATCATTAATCCGGGCGAGATGTCGACCGAGAACTCAATCGAAATGGTGATCTGGGTGGCCACCGGCGGGCGCGGCACGCTCATTGGCCCCATCATTGGCGCTGGCACCATCAACGGTTTGAAGACGTGGTTTACCAGTGTGTTTCCTGAATTTTGGCTGTATGCGCTTGGCCTAATTTTTGTACTCGTCACAATCTTTTTACCGCAAGGCATTGTGGGCCTGGTGCGCAAACTCAGCCAACGCAAAGGACAGACGGCATGAATACGCAAACCATCGCCTCACACGATTCTGTAGAAGCCAGCACCCGAAGTAACGGGGCGAGCGGCAAGACCTCATTCGGCCGCCTCAAAACCCCCGGTGTAGACACCACGCACGGCGCCATCTTGTATCTTGAGTCGATCAGCGTTGTCTTTGACGGTTTTCGCGCGCTTAATGATTTATCGATTGACATCGACGTGGGCGAACTACGGTGTGTGATTGGTCCGAACGGAGCCGGTAAAACCACCATGATGGATGTCATTACTGGCAAAACTAAGCCCACCTCAGGCACAGCGTTTTTTGGCCAAAACATCGACCTCACCAAAATGCATGAAGCGCAAATTGCCGATGTCGGTATTGGTCGAAAATTTCAACGCCCCACCGTCTTTGAAAACCACACCGTTTTTGAAAACCTAGAACTCGCCATGAAAACAAACAAGGGTGTGAAATCAACCTTGTTTGCGCGCTTAAATAGCACTGATCGCGACAAGATCGCTGCCACTCTTGATCTGTTGCGTTTAATGGGCGAACACAAACGCCCCGCTGGCTTACTGTCGCACGGTCAAAAACAATGGCTTGAAATTGGGATGCTGTTGATGCAAGAGCCCTTGCTGCTTTTGCTCGATGAGCCAGTCGCTGGTATGACCGACGCCGAAACCGAACGGACTGGCGAATTGCTCAACGATCTGCGCGGCAAACACTCACTGATGGTGGTTGAGCACGACATGGATTTTGTGAACCAGATCTCGCAAGGCGGTAAAGTCACCGTGCTGTGTGAAGGCTCAGTCTTGGCCGAAGGCACCATGCAACAAGTGCAAGCCGACCAACGCGTGATTGAAGTCTATTTAGGTCGCTAGGCCATGCTAAATATTCAAGATTTCAATCAGGCTAGGCAATGCTAAACGTTCAAGACACCCATCAGGCTCAGCCATGCTAGACGTTCAAGATATCAACCAGTACTACGGCAGCAGCCACACCCTGCGCGGCGTCACCCTGTCGGTCAAGCAGGGCGAATGCATGGCCTTGCTCGGGCGCAACGGCGTGGGCAAAACCACCCTACTGCAATGCCTGATGGGCGTCCAACCCTTGGCCTCGGGCAGCATCCACTTTGACGGCAAAGACATCAGCAAACTAGCCCCCCATGCACGTGCCGCACTCGGCATGGCTTATGTACCGCAAGGTCGCGAAATCTTTGCCCGCCTGACCGTTGAAGAAAACATCTTGATGGGCATGGCCACCAAGCCGAGCCGGCAAGCCCAACGAATCAAGAACGAAATTTTTGATCTATTTCCAGTGCTGCGCACCATGCTGTCACGGCGCGGCGGCGACCTCTCCGGCGGCCAGCAACAGCAACTCGCCATCGCACGTGCGCTAGTCGCCGAACCCAAACTCATCATCTTTGACGAACCCACCGAAGGCATTCAGCCCTCAATCATCAAAGACATCGGTCGAGTCATCCGCCTACTGCGCGACCGTGGCGACATCGCCATTCTGCTGTGCGAACAATACTTCGACTTCGCCCAAGAATTAGCCGACCGCTTCGTCGTCTTATCAAGAGGCGAAGTCGTCGCCCAAGGCGACCAATCCCAAATGGACAGCGAAGACGTCAAAAAACACCTCTCCGTGTAAAGACAACGCCAACCGTCCACTTCAACCCCAGCCACGACGTCCAGCGTAAGCGAAGAAGCCGCGTATTTTTTGCTCAGCACAAAAATACCGGTTCGCAGCGCACGCAAGACGACGTGGCGTGCGCAAAGCGAAGAATAAAACGTAACGACAACCCCTTACGCCCAAATACCCCCACAGCGTCAGCACCCGCGCCCTAGCGCAAACCCCCGCCATCTGTTTACACTCAACGACTTCATTAAAATCAACGCGAATCAACACGCGAGGCAAGAAACATGTGGGATGTAATCGTAGTGGGCGGCGGCAACGCAGCCCTGTGTAGCGCCCTAATGGCGCGTGAAGCCGGCGCCAGCGTCCTAATCCTTGAGGCCTCGCCAAAAGAGTGGCGCGGCGGCAACTCACAGCACACCCGTAACCTGCGCTGCATGCACGACGCCCCGCAAGACGTTTTAGTCGACGCTTACCCCGAAGAAGAGTACTGGCAAGATCTTTTAAAAGTCACTGGCGGCCAAACCAACGAGGCGCTCGCTCGCATGGTGATTCGCGAGTCATCCTCGTGCCGCGACTGGATGCGCAAGCACGGCGTGCATTTTCAGCCCCCGCTCTCGGGCACCCTGCACGTAGCACGCACCAACGCCTTTTTTATGGGCGGTGGCAAAGCCCTGATCAACGCCTATTATTTAAGCGCCGAGAAACTCGGTATCGATATTTTGTACGACTCACCTGTTGACGACCTCGAAATTAAAGACGGCAAGTTCATTGCCGCCAAAGTCGGCGACAAACGCTATGCTGGCAACGCCTGCGTCTTGGGCTGTGGCGGCTTTGAATCTGACCGCGCCTGGTTGCGCGAGGCGTGGGGCCAAAACGAACTTGGCGAATGGCCTGCCGATAACTTTTTGATTCGCGGCACACGCTACAACATGGGCGTTGTGCTTAAAGTCATGATGCGCGAAGGCGCCGACACCATGGGCGACCCTACCCAAGCCCACTGTGTCGCCATTGACGCGCGCTCGCCACTGTATGACGGCGGCATCTGCACACGCATTGACTGCGTCTCTTTGGGGATCGTCGTCAATCGCGAGGGCAAGCGCTTTTACGATGAGGGCGAAGACTTTTGGCCAAAGCGTTACGCCTTGTGGGGGCGCTTGGTCGCCTTGCAGCCAGGTCAAATCGCCTATTCGATTATCGATGTCAAATCGGTCGGCCGTTTTATGCCAGCCGTGTTTGAAAACATCAAAGCCGACACCTTGCCAGAACTTGCGCGCAAACTCGAACTCGATCCCGAAGTCTTTATGCAAACCATTAACGAGTTCAACGCGGCCTGCCAGCCTGGCACCTTTGATCATACGATTCAAGATGATTGCCATACCAAAGGCCTGACGCCAGAAAAAACCCACTGGGCGTTGCCGATTGAGAAAGGCCCGTTCTATGGCTATCCCGTGCGGCCAGGCGTGACCTTCACCTATTTCGGCTTAACCACCGACGAAAAAGCCAGCGTCTTTTTTGACGGCAAAGTCAGCCCCAACATGTTTGCCGCAGGCGAGATCAATGCCGGCAACGTTCTGGGCAAGGGCTACACCGCCGGCGTCGGAATGTCGATCGGCACAGCCTTCGGTCGCATCGCTGGCACACAAGCCGCCTTAGCAGCACAAAAAATCAAAGAAGGATCCTCACATGCAATCGCTTGAATCCCTGACCCGCGAGGCGCAAGGCTTGGCCGGCGCTTCTGAACATTCAATCACCTGGCACAGCAAGGGTCTGAGCAAGAACGAGGCCGAAGTCGCGCGTCAACTGCAGATCTGTAACGCCTGTCGCTACTGCGAAGGCTTCTGTGCCGTGTTTCCGGCGATGGCACGGCGCTTGCAGGTCGACAGTAAAGCTGACCTCAACTACTTAGCCAACCTTTGCCACAACTGCGGCGCTTGCTTGCACGCCTGCCAATACGCGCCCCCGCACGAGTTTGCAGTCAATGTGCCGCAAGCAATGGCTAAGGTACGCCTAGAAACCTATACCGATTTTGCTTGGCCCGCAGCCATGGGTTCGCTTTATAAAAACAACGGACTCACACTAGCGTTAGCCTCCGCCTTTGGTTTAGCGCTGTTCTTAGTGCTCACTCTGATGGTCACCGGCAAGCTCGTGCACGAGCCGCTAGCGGGTAACTTCTATGCAGTGTTTCCACACAACACTCTGGCCTTGGTGTTTGGCGCTGTGTTCGGCTTTGCAGTCTTAGCGCTTGGCATTGGGGTGCGGCGCTTCTGGAAAGAGATCACCCCAGGTGCGGCCAGCGCGATTGCAGTGGGTGAAGCCACCCACAACGTCTTGCGCCTGAAGTATCTGGACGGCGGTCATGGCCAGGGCTGTAACGACGAGGACGATCGCTTTACCTTACGTCGCAGAATCTTTCACCATCTCACGTTTTACGGTTTCATGCTTTGCTTTGCGGCAACCTCGGTCGCAACGCTTTATCACTATGTACTTGGTTTGCAGGCGCCCTACGCCTATACCAGCCTACCGGTGATTCTGGGTACAGTGGGTGGCATTGGCTTGCTGATCGGCCCAGGTGGCCTGCTCTGGTTGAACCTGCGACGCTCACCGCTGCACGGTGATGCGGCACAAAAACCTATGGATATCGCGTTTATTGTGCTGCTGTTTACCGTCAGCCTGACTGGGCTTGCCTTACTCATTTGGCGTGACACTAGCTATATGGCGCTTTGGCTAGCCATTCATCTAGGTTTTGTGATGGCGTTCTTTTTAACGTTGCCTTATGGCAAGTTTGCGCATGGCATTTATCGCAGCGCTGCCTTGCTGAAATGGTCAATTGAAAAACGCCAGCCCAACAAACTGGCGCTTGGCGGCGATTAAAACGCCTCGCAATAACCTGAGACAGTCTGGCATCTTGCAAAGGGATGTCAGATCTTTGGGGTGCTTGCTTGTTTATGCGGTTTCGTTTTACTTGAAGCCGGCGGTTTTTGACCCCAACATCCGCTGAATACCCAGCTTTTGTTGAGCCCAAAAGCCTCGGCCGTAGTCGCGCCCGCCCGCTTCAGGCGGCTGGTCATGCACACCGGTTGGCACATACCCCGTGTCAAACTTAGCAGTTCTGAACACAATATCCCACACCGGAAACAGCACAGAAAAATTATGCCCTTTAGCGGGCCCTGCGCTTGACTCGTCATAAGCTAACGAGTGATGAAACCGATGAAACTTTGGGCTCACCAACAGACGATCGCCCCATCTGCCAAAGCACATGCGCACGTTCGCGTGCGAGAAGCTTTCAATCAACTGCGTGAAGACCACAATCAAGACAAACTGTCCAGGCTTGACGCCTATCAACTGCGCAACCAGTACTAACACGGTATCGCGCAATAAGCTGTCGAGCAAATGGTTGCGGTTGTCGCTCCACATCGTCATTTGACGCTGACTGTGATGTACCGCGTGCAAGCTCCAAAACCAGTTAAAGCGATGTTGCGCCCGATGATAAAAATAGTCGACGGCATCAAAGACCAACAAATACAACACCAGGCTAGCAATCGCGCCGTCAGTGACGCCAGGCCAGATCCCATCGAGATGCCAGGGCGTAAAGCCCATTAACCCCGCCTGGCCAGAGAGCGCGTCCCACAGAGGATCGATCATAAAAAACAAACCGAGTCTAAACACTCCTAAGCGATGAATGAGCGTATACAAAAAATCGAT
>JAIPCU010000080.1 GCA_021738045.1 Candidatus Methylopumilus sp.
GTTGTACCGCAGTACGTTCGGCTGAGGCAATCGAACGGATCGAAGCGCTACTCGATCGGCCTGTGATTACAAGCAATCAAGCGATGGTATGGTTTGGCTTGCGTAAATATGGAATAAGCGATCATGCGCCGGGCTATGGTCGCTTATTTGATTTGCCTTACTGATTTTTAATCCCCGCGGCTTTGATGACGACGCCCCATTTTTCAAGCTCTGCTGCGAGGTGGCTGGCAAGTTCAGTAGGCGCACCGCCCATGGGGGTTGCACCAATATCTGCAAGTTTCTTTTTAAACGCTGGGTCTCTCAAAATTTGATTGACCTCAGTATTCATTTTGTCAATGATAGGTTTTGGGGTGCCTGCAGGCGCTAACAACGCAAACCACGTTGACGACATCAACTTCGGAAAGCCTAACTCGGCGGTTGTTGGCACGTCGGGCAGGGCAGGTGAACGCGTCGGTGACATAATCGCGAGTGCGCGCACCTTATCCGCCTTGACCTGTCCGGCAATGCCGGGTATCAACTGAAACATCGTTTGAATTTCATTGGCGATTAAGTTGGTGGTCGCTGTGCCGGGGGCGTTGTACGGCACATGAACCATTTTGGTTGCAGTCTCACGCATAAACAATTCACCTGCCAGATGCATCGAGCTACCGATGCCGGTTGAACCAAAGTTTAATTTTCCAGGATTGGTTTTGGCATAGGCGATGAATTCTTGAATGCTTTTGACCGGTTGATCGTTATTGACGACCAAGATATTAGGCACGTCACAGATCAGCGCAATGGGATCAAAGTCTTTTTGTGGATCGTAGTTGATGCTGGCGTACAAGCTTTTGTTAACCGCCAGTGTGCCTGCCCACGAAAACAAAAACCGGTAGCCGTCGGGCGCATATTTAGCAGCGGCTGTTGCTCCGATGTTGCCATTGGCACCTGGCTTGTTTTCGATGATGACGCTAGTTTTTAAGCGAAGCGCAAGTTGCTCGCTTAGCATGCGTGCAATCGTGTCGCCGGTGCCACCGCCGCCTGGTGCTGGAACGGTGATTTGGATAGCCTTGTCTGTGTTCGGCCAGGTGTTCGCCAACACAGAGAATGACAGACTAGAAAGTAGCGCAGTGCTAGAGATAAGAAGTTTGGTGCTGAAGTGCATCAGTAGCCTCGTGTTGAAAATATTGCACGTTGTTCGGTGATGTCCCGAGCTCTCGACAACGGAGAATTTCTGCGCGACTTGTTTAAAGTTAGAGCCACACCCTTCGGGTTGTTGAAGTATCGCACGCAACGTGAGCGAATCGGGGTGCTCGTGTCGCGGCGCCTCAAGGAAAAACAGGCTCTCCAAGATTTAACATCAGTCGGTTCGCCCAGGCAAAAATTGCGGCTGAGTGCATTAAATCCAAGATTTCAAGCTCGGTTAAGCCAACGTCTTTCAGCGCCTGTATATCGGCCGGCGATACTGCATCTGGAGCGCTGGTCAGCGCGATCGAAAACTGAACGATTGCGCGTTCACGCTCAGAGGGACCCGCCGTATGCGGATCGTTAAATACCTCGATAACCGCGTCTGTGCGTTTAGCCAATTGTTCAAAGCGCTGCGCATGTACCGACGCGCAGTACACACACCCATTCATACGCGACACCACCGTTGCGCCGAGTTCGCGTTCAGCGCGCGGCATTCCGCCTGGCGCATACATGATGGCGTTGAAGGCTACCGAGCGCTGTTTAAGAACTTCGGGTTGGTGCACTAAAAAAAGATAATAGTCAGACACTTTGGCTTTGGGGTGACTTTCTTCTAGCACGGCGATTTGTTCAGCCGTTGCCGAGTCAAGGTTCACCACGTCAAGCCAAGCCTTCCAGCCAAGAGTCGCGTTCGTGAAACCTTTGATTTCGATGAGCTCGCTCATGCTTGTTGCTCCAGGAGTTTCATTGCTTTGAGCCCAGCAACGACTCGGACCTGATAAGACACAAACGCGATGAGTTGCGCCAGCGTGACCACTTCGGGAGTTGAAAGGCCTGCTTTCGGCAGCGCTTGTAAGGCAGCTTTGTCGGCTTTGACCGGATCCGTAATGAGGGTGTGGGTAAACGTCAAGATTGAAAGCAAACGAGCGTCGGTAATCTGCTCGAGGGCACCGTTTGAAATGTGATCGATCAGACTTTTTTCAACGTTCAACGCTACGAGGCGTTGGCGGTATTCGGCAGCACACAGCGCAGAGGGCGTAAGCGTACAGGCGAGCAATGCCACGAGTAGACGCTCGGCGAGAGTCAAGCCAGGTAACGTAGGGTCAAACAAGCCGTCTTCACTTTTTTGTGTCGCGGCAACAACTTTGTCGCGTTGATGACGTACCGAGTAAGTGTTGAGTGTCGGGCTGAGTCCGACTAAGCGATCAATCGTGTCGGTCGGTTGAGTAGTTGTCATGAAAATCTGGCATCCATGTAAAAGTGAAGCGAGTCGAAAGCAAAAAAGTTAGTGTCTATTTCTAAGTAAGTTGAGTCTAAAGCAAAAAAATCAGCGTCTATTTTGCAGTCATTTCAGTTCAAACCAAAAAAGTCAGTTTTTACGAAGCGGTCTTTGTTGCAGGCGTCCATTCATCGCCCAGCAACTCGGGGTCGTTGTAAAGCTCCATGCGATGATAATGCTCAGCAATGTCTTCGCCATAAAACAAACTTGCAATGCCTGCCGCTAAGCGCTTGGCGCCTTCACTGATCGCGGGGATATCACCCGAGACGGTGCCGTGCGAGAGCGCAGCAGGGTAACAAAAACAATGAATACTCGAGAGACCTGAGCACTTGCCAGGCGTCACTTCTTTAAATTCAAAAGCGGGCCCAAGATCAGGTGAATCGAGCATCTCTTGGCTAGCAGGCTCGGTGAGTTCAAGTTTGCGATGTTTCCAGGCCAGTACGTGTGGCGCGATATTCGCGTATTCGGGACGCGTCCACCAGTCGATTTTGAACCCTGTCGAGAAGATCAGAAAATCAAGTTCAAACGGACCTTTTGGGGTGTTGACGGTTAATACATTTTGCCCAACGTCGATTGACTCGATCGGGCAGCTCAAATTAAAACGAGCATTTTTATGCTGCGATACCCGCAGGGTGCTACCGCGTGGCGCCGGCACTTGTTCGACCCCTAAATAATGGCGTATGCGCCATTTCCAGTGGTCGGGCAAATTGACGAAGCCAATATTCATGCCGGCATGACCTGCGCCTTTGCCCTTGTTGATTCGGGGTAGATCCGGGCGACGGATCAACAACTCTACACTGGCCGCACCGGCCTCCAGTGCAGTTGCCGCGCTATCCATGGCAGAGGCGCCGGCGCCGATGACGCCAACGCGTTTGCCTGCTAACGTGCCATAGTCGAGTGTGTCAGACGAATGTGCCCAAAGCGCACGCGGCAGGGTGGCTGCAATCTCTGGCAGGTAAGCCCCGCCAAGGCCGTCTCGTCCGGTGGCCAGCACCACCCGGCGGGCATAGATGGTTTGCTGTCCTGTTGGTGTTGTCATGGTTAACTGCACCATACCATCGGCACGCGGTATGACCGCGGTGACGTGGTGTTCGTTGCGCACGTCGAGTTTCAGTGCTTGACGATACCAGCGCAGATAATCCATCCATTGCGTGCGCGGAATTTTGTCTAGGGCTGTCCAGGCATCCAAGCCAAACTGAGCTTCGAACCAAGCGCGAAAAGTGAGGGCAGGTAAACCCAGTGCGGGCCCCGTCAGTTGCTTGGGTGAGCGAAGGGTCTGCATCCGTGCGGTGGTGACCCAAGGGCCTTCAAAGCCTGCTGGTGCCCGATCAAACATGACGGCTTGGATGCCCGTCAATGTGAGCGAAGCCGCAGCGGCCATGCCGGCCATTCCTGCGCCGATGATCGCGACTTCAAGCACGGGTTGACCCTCGTATTCTTTGGTGACCACCCAGCGTTTGGCTGGTAGCTCAAGCCACGCTAAATCCTGCTCAAGACGAGCCTGCAAGCTAGCTAAACCAAGAGAATGTAAAGAGGTGCCCAACATATGAACCTTGTTTATGTATTGATGTCTAAAAATGAACGAGTGACTGTCAGCACTTAGTGTCAGCGTTAATTTTGTAGTCAGCTAACGATTGAGTCGTAGTGACCCAATGACTAAAGATAATAGTCTAAGCCTAAATTGCACAGGACACGCTCGACCGGCATCAAAACTTGCTAGACGCTACCGAGAATAGTTTGTTGCGATGGCGGTCGCGCGAGTTAGCTGCTTGCCTTAGGAAACTGCATGACTAAAATCTCGGCGCCTGAGCTGTCTGTGGTCAAGGAGGCCGCAGGGTCGGTCGGTGCGATAAAAATTGCCGTACCGGCTTCATGCGTTTGGCCATCAACCTTAGCAGCGCCTGCAGCAATATAAATAAATTGTCCGCGTCCTGAAGTTGGCTCAGGCCCGACAATACTTTGGTGCGCCGGTGCCTGGTATATCGTGGCAAGCAAACCATCGTTTTGCAGAGCAATGGCTTGATGCTCGACTGTGCTCGCCAAAGCAGTGCGCTTGGCATCGTTTAAACAGCCTACAGGCGCGCCCATTACATGTCGTCGTGGCAGATCTTTCATGTCACCGCGCTGTTCTGGCAAATATCCTGCGCCCGCGTCTTTGCCTAATCTAAACACCATGTAATGTAAGCCTTGCTCACCAGCAGTGATGGGCCCATAGCCTGTGTGCTTGGCGGCAAAGTGTACGGTGTAGGGGGCCACTTGATGTTTGCCTAATAGGCCGTCACCAGCCACCATGATCTGAAACTGATCGACGATATGAAAGTGTGATTGCAGAACACCATGTGGCTGCTGCTCGATCAGTTTGCAGTTTGGTGTGTCAGATTCAGCGTCGCCTGTTTCAGGAATTAGATCGCTTCTAAAAATATGCCCACCACTTACGCCAGGTGCAGAACGAATTGGACGCTCGCGGCGATTATTACGGGCTTCAGTGACAGTGCCGATTAGGGGCATATTGCAGATCTCAGTTGTGGCCCAGGAACACAAGGGCCCTGGGCTTTTAAAGGGGGCATCTAGCGACGCGCTTATTCGGGCTTTAATCCCACGTCGTCAAACGCCTGTTTCCAGTCTTTGAGCTGACCTGCCACGAAGGTATTCAGCTCTGCAGGCGTTGAGCCTGCAAGGTCAAACCCTTGTCGTTCAATGCGTGCGCGTGAGGCAGGATCAGCGATTGCAGCCCGGACCGCCGCGCTCATTCGGTTGGCGATCTCTGGGGGGAGCTTGGCGGGCCCAAAGAGCGCGGCCCAAGTTTGGGCACCCAAGGACGGCAATCCTGCTTCAGCGAAGGTTGGTACGTCGGGCAGAATTGAAAGACGTTTATCGAGCATGATTGCGATTGGAGCGAGTTTGCCTTCGTTGATGTGTTGCACGGTACTGATCGTCGAGACTAGGTTGAAATTCACATGTCCACCTAGCAAATCATTGACGTTTGGCGCTTCTCCCTTGTAAGGGATTAAGTTCATTTGCAGATCGTTTTGTTTAGTCATGCGGCTAAACATCAATTGCGTCACACCGCTGTGGCTGCCGAAGTTGAGCTTGCCAGGATTGGCTTTGCCGTAGGCGACCAACTCAGCATATGTTTTAAACGGCTGTTTCGGGTTTGCGACCATCACGAAGATATAGCGGCCAACCAACGCGACGGGCGTAAAACTGGTGAGCGGGTTGTAGGGCGGGTTCTTTTTGAGTAACGGCACCTGCATCATGGGGGTATTCGAGGCCATGAAAAACGTGTGACCGTCAGGTTCAGAGCGCATCACATATTCAGCTGCGATCTGCCCATCGGCGCCAGGTTTATTTTCAACAACGACGGTTTGACCGAGAGTCGTGGTTAAGTGCTGAGCCAAGATTCGTGCCACAACGTCAGTCGCGCCGCCCGGCGGAAATTGCAGCACAATTCGAATGTTTTTTGTGGGCCACGTTTGTGCACTGACCCCGACACAGGCGATGCTAAGTGCGATTGTTGCAAAAAGACGAGACATCAATAATCGTTGCATAAAAAACCCTTCGCGATCAAATGTGAACATCGAAAACAATGTCGCGCTGTGCTGGGCACGTTGCGACATCGTGTGTGTTGCGCTTGGTTATTCGGGCTTCATTCCAGAATCAGCAAACGCTTTTGCCCATCCTTTTAACTGTACTTGCATAAACTCGGCTAACTCTGCTGGTGTCGAACCACCTAAATCAAAGCCTAGGCGCGCAATTTTTTCACGTGCGTCAGGGTTCGCGATCGCGGCGTTGAGCGCTTCGTTCATCCGTGTTGTGATGGCAGGTGGCATATTGGCTGGGCCAAATAAGGCAGCCCAAGTGTCTGCGCCAAGCGGGGGTAAACCTGCCTCAGCGGCGGTAGGGATCTCGGGCATCATGGGTGAGCGCTTAGGCAATAAAATCGCCAACGCTTTGAGTTTCCCGTCTTTGACATGGGCTTGAGAACTAGCGGGTGTTGCAAACGTGAACTGCACATGGCCGCCCAAAATGTCATTGATAGTCGGGCCTTCTCCTTTGTAAGGGATCAGGTTGATATCCATTTTTGCGTCATCTTTGAGCTTGGTGTGCATGAGCTGCGTCACGCCGCTGTAACTGCCGTAATTGAGTTTGCCGGGGTTGTTGCGACCATAGGCAATTAATTCTGCCGCGGTGTTGGCAGGAACCGATGGGCTCGAGACCAGCACGTAGATATAGCGACCAACGAGTGAGACTGGGGTGAAGCTTTTGATTGGATCGTAGGGCGGATTCTTTTTGAGCAAAGGCACCTGCATCATTGGCGTATTCGAGGCCAAGAAATAGGTGTGCCCATCGGGTTCAGAGCGTAAGACGAATTCGGCTGCAATCGCGCCATCAGCCCCCGGCTTGTTTTCGACCACCACAGGTTGCCCAAGCGCAGAGGTCATTGTCTGAGCCAGAATGCGCGCAACAACGTCAGTTGAGCCGCCAGGTGGAAATTGCAACACAAGCCTCACCGGCTTGGTCGGCCAGGTTTGAGCGGTGGCTAGCGTTGTTGAGGTTAAGCCTGCGATGGCACAGGCCACAAGGGTGAGTTGTCGAAAAAAATGCAAGGGCATAAATTACCTTCTGTGGGTATTGATCTAAAAAGGCTTCGCAGCTTTGTGCAGTCCAGCGTTCAGTCCTGATGTTAATACGCCCGACACACTCTTGGCTATTTACACTAGAATTAACAGCATCTTTCTTATAAGGGAAAACCCATGCTGCTCTATGACATGACGAGTGCCATGAATCCTCGCCGCGTGCGAATTTTTTTAGCCGAAAAAGGGCTCACAATCCCGACTCGGCAAGTCGATGGCTTAAATCGCGAGAATCTGCAACCAGAGTTTTTATCAAAAAACTCACTTGGCAAAACGCCTGTGCTTGAACTGGATGACGGAACGTTATTGACCGAATCCATTGCGATCTGTCGTTACCTCGAAGCCTTGCATCCTGAAAAACCGCTTTTTGGTCGTACCGCCCTTGAACAAGCGCAGATCGAGATGTGGACGCGCCGGATAGAGTTTGAAATTGTGATGCCGATCATCACTAACTTTCGGCATACGGGTCAGTACTGGGTCGGTCGGGTGCCGCAAGAACCGGCCTGCGGCGAGTTTTATCACGCTCGCGCGCTAGAGGCCTTTGAATGGCTGGATAAAGAGCTTGTTGGTAAAGAATTCATCGCATCCGATCATTACACGATTGCTGATATCGTCGCACAGTGCGGTTTTCTGGTCGGTAAAGCAACCGGCACACGGATTCCTCCAGAGTTGAAAGAGCTGACGCGTTGGTACGGTGCGATGGTAGCGCGCCCCACCGCGAGGGCCTAAGGTGAATGAATCTGCCGCGAGCGGCTTACCCCCAAAAGTTTGTTTAATCGTGGGTGCCGGTGACGGTACGGGCAGTGCGGTGGCGAAGCGATTTGCGCAGGCTGGTTACACCGTATGCGTCACCCGTCGCACCCCAGAGGCGAGTCAAGGCTTGCTGGCAGCCATTCACGAATCAGGCGGTCGTGCCTTGGCGTTTACGCTCGATGCCCGTCATGAGGATGAGGTCGTCAACCTATTTCAGAAAATTGAACAAGACGTCGGCACCATTGAAGTTGTCGTGTTTAACGTTGGAGGCAACGTACGTTTCCCGCTGTTAGAGATGACTGCACAAAAGTATTTCAAAACCTGGGAAATGTGCGCAATGGCTGGCTTTTTAGTGGGACGTGAGGCTGCTCGCGTGATGCTCCCTAGGCAGCGTGGCACGATTTTATTTACGGGCGCGACGGCGAGTTTGCGTGGCGGTGTCGGGTTTAGCGCCTTCGCGGGCGGCAAGGCTGCACTCAGGGCCCTTGCTCAAAGCATGGCGCGTGAATTTGGGCCACAAGGCTTGCATGTGGCGCACATCGTGATTGATGGTGTGATCGACTCTGAACGTGTGCGCACCACTCAACCAGAGCGCGTGGCAGCCTTAGGGCCTCAAGGGCTCGTTGAGCCTGATAGTATTGCGCAAGCGTATGTCTGGTTGCATGAACAGAGTCCCGATGCGTGGACGTTCGAACTCGATCTTCGCCCTGCTAAAGAAAGATGGTGATTGAACATTTTTTATATATTGAGAACTCTATGACTATCGAACCGCAAAACAATGCTGCAGTGACAAATCCGGCTCATCCCATCTCGCGTTTTTCGATCCCGGCGCTGACAGATCTGCCAACAGACATCCGAGAAAAAATTCTCGCTGTTCAAGAGAAATCTGGATTTGTACCCAATGTCTTTTTAGTGCTCTCGCGCAGGCCCGATGAGTTTCGCGCTTTTTTTGCGTATCACGACGCGCTAATGGTGAAAGATACGGGCAGTCTGACAAAAGCCGATCGCGAAATGATTGTCACCACCACTAGTGCCAAGAATAACTGTTTGTATTGCGTGGTGGCCCACGGTGCAATTTTGCGTATTTATGCAAAAAATCCACTAGTGGCTGATCAGGTGGCCGTCAATCACCACAAGGCTGACATCACGCCTAGACAAAAAGCGATGCTCGATTTTGCTGTGAAGGTATGCCTTGACTCACAGTCAGTGGGTGATCAGGATTATGCCGCACTACGAGAGCATGGCTTTGATGACGAAGATATTTGGGATATCACCGCCATCACAGGTTTTTTTGGTATGTCTAATCGCATGGCCAATGCGACCTCGATGCGCCCGAATGATGAGTTCTTTATGCTCGGGCGTTTACCAAAAAAGTCGCCTAAATGATTGGGACATTGATTATTTTCGGGATGTGCCCCGTAATTCTTAGAAAACGTTGAAGCTCTTTGTTTTCAATGATGAGAGTCTCGGTGTTGACGAGTGGGTGAGCCTGTATCGCGTTGGCCTGCCAAATATGTTCGTCAATAACAAGCTCGACCTTCGTTTCAGTATCGCGCATCAGGGCCAGCACGCTGACGGCACCTGGCTCGACGCCTAAAAAATGTTTTAAACGCGCTGCAGAAGCGAATCCAAGTTTTTTTGCTTCTAGTTGCTCACCAAGCTTGAGCAGATCCACTTCATGCTCGGGTTGCGTAATCACCAAAAAGTGGCGTCGTCCTTTTTTGTCTTGCAAAAATAAGTTCTTATTGTGGGTGCCACCCAGTGAGGGCACCAAGGCCTTAAATTCGGCACAGGTGTTAGCAGCCGCATGCCTGAAGCGTGAGACATGCAGTTGGTGTGTGTCCAAAAATTGGTCGACAAACATATTAAGATCAACGCTGCGGCAGGGTGTGAATAATTACCCAATGCGCGAGAGTGTAGATCGCAGCTAGTTTGCTAGCCTCTCAAGTCCTCATATTTCAGCGAACTTAGAACGAATGCCTCGCAAATGCTGACATTCGGAAGTTTCAATTATGTCGTTAGCGTGACAGCAGTATGCTTTGGCAGCCTAGCGAGCCCCACTCGAGGGGTGGGGCGTCACGCACACTTACTCGTCAATTTTTGCACCCGAGTCTTTAATCGCCTTGGCAAACTTCACGACTTCAGCACGAAGGTGAGTGTCAAACTCTGAGGGGCTCATTAGCTTGGTGCTGAATCCCATGTCTTTGAATTTGTCTTGCACATCGGGCAGAGCTAGCGCGCGGTTCACATCTGCGTTGAGCTTGTTGACAATTGCAGGCGGAGTCGCGCTTGGCGCGTACAGGCCAAACCAAGATACAACATCAAAACCGGGTAATCCAGACTCAGACACAGTCGGAACGTTAGGTGCCGCTACCACACGCTCGCCGCTCGAAATCGCGAGCACCTTGATACGTCCACCGTTTGCATGCTTGATCGAGGTTGGGATCGGGTCGAACAGCATTGGGATCTGACCGCCTAATAAGTCGGTCAAAGCAGGCGAACCTCCTTTGTAGGGAATATGTCGCATTTGCACACCGGCCATGGTTTTGAAAATTTCGCCAGCTAAATGAGCACCACCTCCGGGCCCGCTCGAACCATAGTCAAGTCCGTTGGGTTGCGTCTTGATGTATGCAATCAGTTCTTTGACAGAATTGGCCGGTACAGATGAGCTCACAATCAGCAAAAAGGGTGCAATTGCGATATGTGCCACCGGTACAAAGTCTTTCAAGGTGTCGTAGGGCAGCTTTTTATATAGACTCAGATTGATCGAGTGCTGGGTGCCCTGTAGTAATAAGGTGTAGCCGTCAGGCACCGATTTTGCGACCAACTCTGAACCGACCGTGCCACTGGCGCCTGTTTTGTTTTCAATAATGGCTTGCTGTCCCCAGTTTTCCGTCAGTTTTTGACCCAAAATGCGCGCGACAACGTCGGTGCCCCCACCCGGCGGGAAAGGCACAACGATACGAACTGATTTGGTTGGATAAGCCTGAGCGAGTGCTAGGCAGGGGGCGAATAATAAGGCGGCAAGTAAGCGTTTCAAGTTGGTCTCCTGGCCCGAGTTTTCACGAGCTTCTGTTTGAACCTCTACAATAAGGCTTTTGTCACAAAATTGGAACCTTTCTTATGTCTGGCCCTCTCTCCCACATCAAAGTTCTTGACCTGTCTCGCGTACTGGCCGCACCGTGGGCCGCACAAAACTTAGCAGATTTAGGCGCAGACGTGATTAAGGTTGAGCGCCCCATCAAGGGCGATGACTCGAGGGCCTTCGCGCCTCCGTTCTTAAAGGATCAAGACGGTAACGTTACGCGCGAGTCTGCTTATTTTTGTGCCGCCAATCGGGGTAAGAAGTCAATCACGATTGATTTATCTAAACCCGAAGGGCAGCAGTTAGTGCGTGAGTTGGCAAAAAATGTAGATGTGATTTTTGAGAACTATAAGGTCGGTGATCTGGCGCGCTATGGCTTGGGTTATGAAGACATCAAAGCGATTAACCCTGCGATTATCTATTGCTCGGTGACCGGCTTTGGGCAGACTGGGCCAGAAAAAGATCGTCCTGGCTACGATTTCATGGCGCAAGGTATGGGCGGCTTGATGAGTATCACGGGCGAGCGCGATGATGCCCCTGGCGGTGGCCCGCAGCGCGTTGGTGTGCCGATTATTGACTTAACGACAGGGATGTATGCCTCGATCGCGGTCTGTGCGGCGATTGCGAATCGTGCCGTGACGGGTAAAGGGCAATGGATCGATGTCTCGTTGCTCGATTCTTGTGTCGCCTTTTTGGCGAATCAGGCAATGAATTATTTTGCAACTGGCGAGTCGCCCAAGTCGATCGGCAATGCGCATCCGAATATCGTTCCGTACCAAACCTTCAAAACGTCGGATGGTGCGTTGATCTTGGCCTGTGGTAACGACAATCTCTTCAAGAAGTTTTGCGAAATTGCCGAATGCACCCATCTTTCGCAAGATCCACGTTACGCAACCAACGGTGAGCGCGTCAAAAATCGCGTCGAAATCACAGCGATTTTGGATGAGATTTTTTTAAAACACACCACGCGCGAGTGGGTCAAACTGCTCGATGAGGCGGGGGTCGCGAACGGGCCGATCAATACAGTGGCACAAGTGTTTGAAGAGCCTCAAGTACTGGCACGCGGCATGAAAATTGAATTGCCACATGCAGTGGCAGGTACGGTGCCTCTGGTGGGTAGCCCAATGAAGTTTTCGGGTACGCCGATTAAGCACGAGATTCCGCCGCCGGCGTTGGGTCAACATACGGATGAGATTTTAAGTACAGTGTTGCAGAAAGATGCCGCACAGATTGCTGCGTTGAAAGCGTCAGGAATTGTTTAACGATTTATGGTGCGAGAAACCTCTCGCCAAGAAGCACTCAAGATAAAAAACGGAGACAACATGTTCGATTTAATTATTCGTAATGCGCAGGTATTTGATGGCTTAGGAAGCCCTGCGGTGCATGCCGATGTGGGCATTAAAGAAGGGGTTGTTGCTGAAATTGGTAAAGTGACCGGTTCGGCAAAACAAGAGCTCGATGCAAAGGGCTTGTCTCTCATGCCAGGCATTGTTGACTTGCATACGCACTTTGATGCACAGGTCACCTGGGATCGCACGATGTCTCCTTCGCCTGCGCTTGGGGTCACCACCGTTGTCATGGGGAACTGTGGCTTTGGGATTGCGCCATGCCCCGCGCCGCAGCGTGAAACCATGATGAAGAATTTATCAGTTGTTGAAGGGATGGACTTGACCTCGTTATTGACTGGCGTGAACTGGGGGTTTGAGACCTTTCAAGAATACA